>CAXBBA010000261.1:0-4294 GCA_963973805.1 uncultured Halieaceae bacterium
CGAGAGGCGCCAGCCTGACCCCGCGTGGCGCGGCGGCGAAGCAGGCGGGGAGGTGGTGGCCGTCGGAACAGGCCAGGCCCGGGCAAGCCCAGGGCCGCGCGCAGCTCCTCGGCCTGATTGAAGCCCCGGCGCAGGCGGCGCCACCAGTGCATCGGTGTCGCGATCACAATGTCGCATTCTGGCGCCTTGATCGCCGCCGTTAACATCAAATCGGCGGCCAATGCCGCCAGATGCTCCTGCTTCTCATACTTCCAGCGCGTGATGATCCAGGCGATGTGGGGTTCGTAGACGTAGGGGGCAACAATGCTGGTGAGCAGCGGCGAGGCAGTCTGCTGGCATTGGGGGCAGGGCGCAGAGGCGCAATCCGGGAGGGCACAGATCGGGCAGGCGCCGCTGTTGGGGACCAGGGCGGGGCGGCAGAAAGCGCAGATCTCACCCTGATCGGAGCTCTGGTCACAGAACAGGCATCGCGATGGCGCCAGCAGGTCCAGAACGCTGGCCGCCAACTTGTTAACCCCGGGGGTCATAAAACAGTTGACCATAGCGTTCGGTGACCTACCATGCTCTGCTCACAAGGAGGTCCCCATGAATGCACCCGCCCATCCGTCTGCTGAAGCGCAGGCGTCTTCCGTTGCCAGTTCTGCAGCCGGTGCACCGGCGCTGCGCAGCGACTGGAGCCGCGAAGAGATCAGCGAGCTGTTTACTCTGCCCTTCAACGATCTGCTGTTTCGTGCCCAGACGGTCCATCGCCAGTATTTTGACCCGAACGAAGTGCAGGTAAGCACACTGCTTTCGATCAAAACCGGCGCCTGTCCGGAAGACTGTGCCTACTGCCCCCAGAGCACCCGCTTCGATACGGGACTGTCGGTCGAGGCGCTGATGGAAGTAGAGAACGTGGTGGAACAGGCCAAAGCCGCCCGGGAGGCGGGGGCCACGCGGTTCTGCATGGGCGCGGCCTGGCGCTCGCCCAAGGACCGGGACCTGCCGGTGCTCACCGCCATGGTCGAGGGTGTGAAGTCCCTGGGCATGGAGACCTGCATGACCCTGGGCATGCTCACGGACCAGCAGGCCGAGACCCTGGCCGAGGCGGGCCTGGACTACTACAACCACAACCTCGACACCTCACCGGAGTTCTACGGCGACATCATCACCACGCGTACCTTCCAGGATCGCCTCGATACCCTGCAGCGCGTGCGCGAATCGGGCATGAAGGTCTGTGCCGGCGGCATCCTGGGCATGGGCGAAACCCCCGAGGACCGCATCGGTTTTCTGCAGGCGCTGACGAACCTGCCAGTGCACCCCGAGAGCGTACCCATCAACATGCTCGTGCGCGTGGCGGGCACGCCGCTGGCGGATGAAGACGAGCTGGACCCCTTCGAGTTCATCCGCACCATCGCCGTGGCGCGCATCCTCATGCCCGCATCCCATGTGCGCCTGTCGGCGGGGCGCGAAGACATGAACGAGCAGACCCAGGCCCTGGCCTTTTTTGCCGGCGCCAACTCGATCTTCTATGGTGAGAAACTGCTGACCACGCCCAATCCGCGAGAGAACACCGATCTGGCACTGTTCGCGCGCCTGGGCATTCGCCCCGAGGCGCGGGAACTGACGTCGGCGCCGTCGCCGGATCCACGCTTCTACAATGCGATGGATTCCGGGCGTTCTGCTGATACCGCAGGGGCTGCCCCGTAGTCTGTTGAGGCGGTTGGTTTGTCCCCGAGGCGGTAGGCCGCCGTACACGTAAGGGAATCCGGTGGCGGTGTCGGCCCGCAGCCTGTCGAGCTGGATCGGAAGGGTGACCTCATCCGCTCGGGGCCGGCGCTCGTAACATCTATGGACGCCGTCCACGACGTATCGAGTTTGCCAGGACCCCGGGGAGGAAACAGTTCGTGTCTTTCAGTATTTTCTACGACAGCCGCTGCCCGCTTTGCGCGATCGAAATGCAGGCCCTGAAGGCGCGGGATCACGACGACCGGATCGTGCTGGAAGATATCTGGCAAGAGGATTTCGGCCAGCGCTTCCCCGGCATCGACCCGGAAGCGGCGAACCTGATTCTGCACGCCCGGGATGAGGGCGGGCGCCTGTTGCTGGGTCTGGATGTGACCGCGGAGGCCTGGACCCTCGTCGGCGTTCGGCGCTACCGCCTGCTGCGCTGGCCGGTGCTGCGATTCTTCGCGGACATTTTTTATCGCTACTTCGCCCGAAACCGCTACGGAATATCGAAGCTCCTTACCGGGCAGGCACGTCTCTGTCCGCCGGAAGGCTGTCCTGCCAACAGCGAGCCCCCCGGCGAGCAGCCATGACCAGCCTCATCATCGGCGCCAACGGCGGTATAGGCCGTGCGCTGGTCGACGCCTGTCTCGCGCGGGGCGATGCAGTGCTGGCGGTGAGTCGCCAGCCTCCGGAGCGGGAGCATCCGCGACTGCAGCACATCGCCGGGGCCGCCAGCGAAGATGAGATAGGAGCGGCCATGGAGCAGATGGGGGCATGCCAGGGTGATATCACAAGGGCCGTTATCACCACCGGCCTGTTACACCGGGATGGCGAGCCTCGCGTATTCCCCGAAAAACGTCTGCAGGACATCGGCAGTGAACAGTTGCTGGAGAGCTTTCATATCAACACGGTGCTGCCGCTGCTGTGGGTGGCCCGACTTTTGCCATTGCTCAAAGGCGGCAAGCCCTGTGTGCTGGCGGCGTTGAGCGCCCGTGTGGGGAGCATCGGCGACAACCGCCTCGGAGGTTGGTACAGCTACCGCAGCAGCAAGGCGGGGCTGAACATGGCGATGAAGACCGCTGCAGTGGAGTACGCGCGGCGGGCTCCCAATGTGAAGCTCCTGGCCTTTCATCCGGGAACCACAGATACGGCGCTCTCAACGCCGTTCCAGAATAATGTGCCCGCAGAAAAACTGTTCTCGCCGGCGTTCGTTGCAGATCAGCTACAGCAAGTCAGCGATGGTCTGGAGCCCGATGGGCAGCTGAGCTACCTGGACTGGCAGGGAAAGCCGATCCCATGGTGATCGGTGGTGGAACTGGCCGGGAAACCGTTCATAGCCACGTGGTGCTGCTGCGAAGGTTGCCCCGGCCAATGGCGGCTGGCCGGGTGGTGCTCAGCTGTCGATCAGTGAGCGCAGCATCCAGGCAGTTTTCTCGTGTTCGCGCATGCGATCGGAGATCAGCGCCGCAGAGGATTCGTCATCGGCTTCCTGGGCGGTGCCCAGGGCCTGGCGGCAGGTGCGCACAACCTGCTCGTGGGACTCCGTGAGGATGCGCACCATCTCGTCGGCGCTCACCGCGCCCTGTACTTCGTCGATGTTGCTGAGTTTCGCGAATTCAGCGTAGGTGCCCGGCGCCGGTGCTCCGAGGGCGCGAATGCGCTCGGCGATGTCGTCCACTGCGGTTGCCAGTTCCGTGTACTGCTCTTCGAACAAAAGGTGCAGCTCGCGGAAACGCGGGCCTTTCACGTTCCAGTGAAAGTTGTGCGTCTGCAGATAAAGCGTGTAACTGTCGGCCAGCAGGTGGCTCAGGCTCTCGGCGACGCTGGCGCGGTGTTCCGTGTCGATACCAATGTTCATTGCTTCCATGATTTGTTACCTCTATTAAGTTCAAGCTCTAGTAGAGCCGACTTCGCTCTTGCTTGCCAAGAGCATAGGCGGATATGGGTAATCCGTAAAATAGATTGTTTTGTAAATTTCGTCCTATTAAATCGATTTTATAGCGAGGTGAGTGAATCTGGTTTTGGCCTGAGATGGCTACAAGTGCTCATGCCAGGGACGGGACCTGCGCCAAGCTTGGGGTGTTTCAGTACGCGAGGAACGTTTGGTCATGTCGTTGAAGGCCGCGCGTTGAGCCGATCTCGAGCCCGGTGGCGCGTTCTAGCGGAGATAGGCAACAAACATCGGCAATGAGGACGTGAAATGACTACTGCTATCAACACTTCGCTGCGCCAGGGCGCCTGCGCTACCATCGGTGACCGGCGCGGGAGCGCCATTGTTGAACGGCTTCGCTCGCTGCAATTCTTAGCGCTGACGGGGCTAGGGGTGCTGCTTGCGTCACCTCTGACGCTAGCCCAGAGCGGTACAATTACTTTTGGCCCGGCCGCCAGCGGTGGCGCGGAGGCGGTACCGGCAATGGGAGTGCTACCTACTTTTCTTCTCGCGCTGCTTCTGGGCGTCGCTGTGTTCTGGGTGTTACGCCGCAGACGAGGGGCGCTGTCCGTAGTGCTGGCGTTCGTGCTGTCGGCGGCAACGCTCGCGACCCTGGGCATCCCCTGGGTGCAACAGGCGCGCGGCGGAAGCGCG
>CAXBBA010000262.1:0-4280 GCA_963973805.1 uncultured Halieaceae bacterium
CCCAGGGCGCCGGTCCGACCGCCTCGCACGCGAGGCGTCCACCACCAGCCAAGCGAGAATCAAATGCCTTATTCTGAAGGGACGGGCACCCTGTCCGTCCGCATTGCCCTGGAACAGCAGGTTGCCGCCCGTAGAGAGCATGCCGCCATTCCAGGGGCCGGTGTGCTCTACCTCCCAGCGCGGTTTGCCCGTTACCGGATCCCAGGCGACGATGAGGCCGCGTATCGTGCTCAGCAGCGCCGCCTGTTCGGCGGGGTCGTCGGGCAGGCGGGATGGCATGAGGTCGATGCCCGTGTTCCAGTAGCCCTCCTTGTGCTCGAAGTCTGCGTCGTGAGCGTAGACCGTACCGATGTCCTGGCGCGGTATGTACACGAGTCCCAGCTCGGGGTGGTAGCTCATGGGGTGCCAGTTGTGGCCGCCGATGGGGCCCGGCAGATGCAGCCCCGTGGGGCCGTCGGTGTAGCGGGCGTTTTCCGTCTCGACGGGGCGCCCCGTTTCCATGTCCACGTAGGATGCCCAGGTCATGGTGGCGTAGGGCTCCGCGGACAGCAGCTCGCCGGTGCGCCGATCCAGCACATAGAAAAAGCCGTTCTTCGGCGCCTGCATGAGGACTTCGCGGACCTCGCCATCGATCTCGATGTCGGCGAGGATCATGTGCTGCGTCGCGGTGTAATCCCAGGAGTCTCCGGGGGTGGTCTGGTAGTGCCAGATGTAGCTGCCATCGTCGGGGTTCAGGGCGAGGATGGAGGACAGGTACAGATTGTCGCCGCCGTCGGGGCTGCGGATCTGGCGGTTCCAGGGGGCGCCATTGCCCACGCCCACGTAGAGCATGTTGAGCTCCTCATCGAAGGCCATGGAATCCCAGACCGTGCCGCCACCGCCAATCTCCCACCAGGGACCGCCGCCCCAGGTCTGGGCGGCGGCTTCCATCGCCTCGTTCTCAAAGCCGTCCTCGGGATTGCCGGGGACGGTGTAGAAACGCCAGGCCATGGTGCCGTCGGTGCGGTTGTAGGCGCTCACATAGCCCCTCACGCCCAGCTCCGAGCCGCCGTTGCCGATGATGACCTTGTCTTTGACGATCCGCGGTGCGCCGGTGATGGAGTAGGGGCGGTTCCGGTCCGTGGTCTGCACGTCCCAGCGCAGATCTCCGGTCTTCGCGTCGAGGCTGATCAGGCGTCCATCCAGGGTGCCGACGAAGAGCTCACCGTCGGCTACCGCCACGCCGCGATTGACCACGTCACAGCACAGATGCACCGCCCAGTTGCGGGGCACCTTGGGGTCGTAGTACCAGAGCAGGCGTCCGCTGCGGGCATCGTGGGCGAAGACGTTGCTCCAGGAGCCCGTGGTGTAGATCACGCCATCGATGACCAGGGGAGTGGCTTCCTTGCCGCGCTGGTTGGGATAGTCGAAGTACCAGTCCAGGCCCAGGGAGTCCACGTTGTCGGTGTTGATCTGGGCCAGGGGGCTGAAGCGCTGTTCCCCATCGGTCAGGCCGTGCCTGGGCCATTCCACATCGGGGGCCTGGGTGGCTTTGACCGCCGCCTGGGGGTCCGCCTCACCGGAGGTCTCGGGGCTTGCTGATTTCTGGCAGCCGCTGGCAAAAAGCAGGGCTGCCGCCAGCGCCGTCCAGGCGACGGGCAGGGGGAGTACGCGCATGGTTCTATCCTTATTGTTCGCGATCTGCCCCGATGATAATGAAATTTGCGCCGCGATGGGAGCGGCGTGGGATCGGGCGTCAGTGCAGGGCGCGCCCGGGGGTTCCCCGCCGCGTATCACCCTCGGCAAACAGGTAGTCGAGCTGCAGGCACTCGGCGCAGAGCTGACGCGTCGCGTCCATGGTGCTCGACAGGAAGTGGGCGCACTGACCCAGGGTGAGGCCCGGCTGCGTCGGCAGAATTCCCGCCATGACCAGCTGCGGCGTGGCGTCGTCGATCACGTCGAGGAAGATCTTGAGGATCGGGTAGTCCATGTTGATGCGTCCGAGGTCCGCCGCCAGGGGCATCAGGGCCATGGGGCGGATTTCCAGTTCCGTGGTCATGAGCAGGCCGTAGCGCTCCAGGAACAGGCGACTGTCGATGACCCCCTCTATGCCCTGCAGTGCGCCCAGGTGAAGGCCTTCGCACTCACCGCAGTCGCTGTACTGCACGTGGGCCCCCTTCAGCCATTGCTGAAGGAGCTTGCGATCCGGTTTTTCGAGTGCTTCTGCCATGGGCCACCTCGTGCTGGGGACCGCAATTCTACTGCATCGGCGGCCCGCGCGTATCGTCAGCGCGCCCGCCGCTGATACGCCCCCAGGCCGAGTACGGCGAATACAAGCAGTGCGAGACCGCCCGGGCCGAGGGTGTGCACCGCGAGCGCCGGGAACAGGTTGATGACCCGGTCCAGGTTGTTCTCCGGCGTTGGATCGGTGCCATTACCCAGGTCGTCATTGCCTTCGATGACGTTGACGATCTGGCGATTGTCCGGCGTGTCCACCACATCGATGGCGAAGAGCAGCATCTCGCTGAAGTCCGCGTCCACGGCGCCCGCCGCGTACTCGCAGAGTGTGCCTCCCGGAGACTGGTCCGCGCAGGTCCACAACGTCGGGGCGCTCGCAGCGGCGTTGTAGATTGCGCCATCGGGCACCAGCTCGCGGATCACAACGCCGGTGGCGTTCTGGTTGCCCTGGTTGCCGTAGGTGGCGGTGTACACGATGGCATCGCCTTCGCGCACCACGTCCACGTCCGGGGTCTTGCTCACGTAGATATCGGGCACCGCGATCAGGGGCGTGTTGTCCGCGGCGCTGTCCGCGGATGGCAGCAGCGAATTGTTGCCGTCATCGCTGATGTCCACACTGTTGACGATCAGTTCCCGGCCCGCCGCCGCGGGGAATAGCACATCCAGGCCAAACTGCACGGAGTCACCGTCCCCCGCCGCCAGCAGGGGTACGGTGATGGAACAGACCGTACCGGGCGGGCTGCCGTCGGGGCAGCTCCAGTTGTCAGGCAGACTGGCGGTGGCGCTGAAGATCACATCGTCGGGGACGGTTTCAGTGATCACCACACCGGTGGCACCCTGGTTGCCGATGTTGGCGTAGTCGATGCCATAGGTGTAGCGCTGCCCCGGGGTGACTCCCACGCCGCCGTCATCTTTCTCGATCTGCAGCTGGGGGAAGGCGCCGCCGATGGGCGTCGTCTCACTGGCAGAATCCGTGGACGGTACCACCGGTGCGCCGGGGTCGAATTCCACCCCGTCGTCGGTGATCAGCACGGTGTTGTCGATCTGTGAAACCCCCGGGGGCAGCGGTGTATCAACCACTACGGCGAATTCGACGCTGGCCCCGCCGACCGCGACATCGCCGACCGCGAAGTCACAGCTGGTGCCGGGGCCGCTGCCGTCGGCGCAGCTCCACCCCGGTGTGCTGTCCGCCGCGGAGTACACCGTGTTCGCGGGAACCGTTTCTGTCAGTACCACACCCGTGGCGTTCTGGTTGCCCACATTGCCGTAGGTGATGAGGTAGACCAGCGTCGTACCCGGCTGCGTCAGCAGGACCTGATCGTCCTTGGATACCGTCATGACCGGGTCCGCGACGATCGGTACCACGGTGGCATCGTCCGGCGCGCCCGTGCCCGGGTCGTCGGACACGATGCCCTGCTGCTCCTTGCTGTCCACGGCGGCCTGGTTCGTCAACGATTCCGGCACCGTGGTGCCATCGGGGTAGGGCAGGGGAATGCGCACGTCATAGCTGACGGTCACGGTGCTGCTGTCAGCGACCGATGCGTAGCTGACGCTGATGTCCGTGTCCCCCGGGGTGTTCCCGGCCAGCACCACACCGGCTCCCGAAGCCGTCACGCTGCCCACCTGGAGCTCACCGATGGCATCCGGCGTGTCGTCAATCACCACGTCCGTCGCCGGGCCCTGGCCGCTGTTGTCCAGCGTCAGGGTGTAGGTGATCGTGTCTCCGGGTTCGGCGGGCGTGTTCGGGCCGCTCCAGGTCTTCTCGAGGCCCAGGTCCGGGAAGAACAGGCTGTCCGTGGCGCTATCGGTGTAGATGCGCTCGGCGGCGTCGATCCCCGGCAGGCTGGTCGTCTCGGCGTCCATGGTGTTGTCGATCTGCGTCACACCGACGATGCCGCCGTTCACCAGCTCCATGGTGAATTCCACGGTAATCGTCTCGCCGGGGGAGAGCACCTCCTCGGGTCTCGAGGGATCGCCCTCGGTGGCCAGGGTTACGGTCGTGATACCTGCCAGCGAGGTTTCGGTGAGCGTGAAGCCGGGGGGTAGCGTAGGTGCCACCAAGC
>CAXBBA010000263.1:0-4278 GCA_963973805.1 uncultured Halieaceae bacterium
GCGGCTGAAGGCCCGGGGCAGGCAGTCCTGGATCACCTCATCCTTCAGCGTGAGCTTCTCCTTGCGGTACACCTTGCGGCCCTGCTGCGCCTCGATGCCCTCGATGCGCTCCTTGAGAATGTCCCGCACCACCGAGGGCGGCAGAATCTTTTCTTCCCGGCGCAGCGTCAGCAGGAAGCGACCACCGGCGGCGTGGACCAGGTTCTCGGTGCCCTCACCCAGCGCCGGCACCCACCCCAGGGACAGGGGCTGCCCCGGCGTACAGGGCCGAAACCCGCGTTCCACAAGCTTTTCTTCGAGCTGTTCTGCCGAGAGATCAAGGCCTCGGGTCATTCGGTAGGCGCGCAGGTTCTTGAACCACATAGCTGACTTGTCCGGAGAAAAAGGCGGCACATTCTACACAACAGTGGTGCTGTCGTGACGGCGGGCGGTTAGTATCGACGCATCTTATTCATCAGGAGCACACCATGCGCTACCTCCACACCATGGTCCGGGCCCGGGACCTGGACGAATCCCTGGACTTTTACTGCAGCAAGCTCGGCCTCGAAGAAGTGCGTCGCTACGACAGCGAGCAGGGACGATTCACGCTGGTGTATCTCGCCGCCGCCGAGGACGTGGACAGCGCCCGGGACCGGGACGCGCCGCTGCTGGAGATCACCTACAACTGGGACCCGGAAAGCTACGACGGCGGCCGCAACTTCGGCCACCTGGCCTATCTCGTCGATGATATCTACGCCACCTGCCAGCGCCTCATGGACGCCGGAGTCACCATCAATCGGCCGCCGCGGGACGGGCACATGGCCTTTATCCGCTCCCCCGACGGCATCTCCATCGAACTGCTCCAGAACGGCGACGCCCTCCCCCCCCGGGAGCCCTGGGCATCCATGGAAAATACCGGCAGCTGGTAACGTCGGCGGTGAGTCCCGGCAGCTCCTTCACGACGCGACTCACCCTGCCCGTGATCGCGATCGCCGCTCTGGTGATCGGCGCGGGCCTGGCGCTGGACTATCACCAGTCGAAAAACCGCCTGCTGACCATCGTCGAGGGCAATGCGCGCCAGGCGGTGGAAGATGCCACCCTGCGCATCGGTGAGATGAGCGCGGGCGTCGAAACCGCCGTGCGCCTGTTGAGCCGCGCCCTGCGCAGCGCCCCTGACGAGGAAACCGCGGCAAGCCTGCTGCGCAGCGCGCTGGCGAGCAACCGCCACATCGATGCCGCGGCCATCATCCTGAGCTCCGGTCGCGACGGCGAACCGACCATATTCCTTGAGCGCCGCGACAGCGAACACGCCGGCCTGACCCGCTCCGCGGCACCCGCGGCAACGCAGCTCCACGCCTGGCTTGCCGAGGCGGAGCGCGAGGGCGGCCCTTTCTGGACCAGCGCCGCCACGGGCACCCGCGAACCCCGGGCAGCATTTTTTGTGGAACCCTTCCCGGATGGCGACGATGCCCCGGTGCTCGGCCTCATCGTGGCCGCCGTGGCCCTCGAAGACCTCCATGGCTACCTCGAAGGCCTGCGCATCGATCACGATGGCTTCGGCTTCCTGCTGACTCCCACGGGGATCGCCATCGGGGCGCCCCGGGGCATCGTGCGCGCCGCCGATGCCGATGAGATGCTCGCGCCGCTGTCCCCCGTGGACTGGGAGCAGTGGCTCGCGGCCCCCCGAGAACCGCTGCGCAGCCGCGTAGCCTGTCCCCGGCGCGAGGGCGAGTGCGAGCTCCGGGTCCACGCGGTGGAGAACAGCCGCTGGTACGTCGGTACCGTGTATTCCCCGCGATCGCTGCTGCAGCCGCTGCAGGAATACGAGCTGCGGACCATCGCCCTGGGCCTTGCGATGCTGGCGCTGATCGCGGCCCTGGTCATCGCGATTACGCGCCACCTCACGCGCCCCCTGCTCAGCCTGACCGCGGCCAGCGAGGCGATCGCCCGGGGACAGCTGGATGGCGACCTGCCCCCGGCTCCGGGGGACGATGAACTGGGGCGCCTGGTGCGCAGCTTCGACACCATGCGCCGGGACCTGGCCACGCATATCCGCACCATCGAGCAATCGGCGGAGCAGCGCAGTCGCCTCGAGGGGGAGCTCAGCGCGGCCCGGGACATCCAGATGGCCATGGTGCCCCAGTCCGGCGAGGCCCGGCACAGCGGTGGTTACGCACTCTGGGCCCGGCTGCGCCCCGCCCGCGCCGTCGGTGGCGACCTGTATTCCTTCGAGGAACGCGGCGCCGTGCTGCGCTTCGCCGTGGGCGATGTATCGGACAAGGGCGTGCCCGCCGCCCTGTTCATGGCCCGGGCCATGGGACTCATCCAGCAGTGGGAGCGGGACGACGGGGCGGTCGCCCCCGCCCAGGCCCTGGTCCGGCTCAACGAGGCCCTGGTACGGGACAACGAAAACTGCATGTTCCTCACCCTGTTCCTTGGCGAACTCCACCTCGCCCGGCGCACCCTGAGCTATGCCAGCGCCGGCCACAGCGCGCCGCTGCTGCTGCGCGATGGCGCAGTACAGGTCCTGGCACAGGAGCGGGGACCCGCGCTCGGTCTGGCACCGGGCCTGGCGTTCCCCGACAACCGCACGAGCCTCGAAGCGGACGACCGTCTGGTGCTCTACACCGACGGGTTTGACGAAGCGATAAACCCGCGCAACGAAGCCTTCGGCGAGGAACGCCTGGCACGGGCCATCCGGGACGCGGACGACCTGCCCCTGGCGGACGGCGGCGAGGCCCTGTTCCACGCCATTGATCGTTTCGCCGACGGCTGTGACCAGGCGGACGATATGACGCTGCTCCTGCTCGAACCCACCGAGCGGCGGAATCGGCCGCTGCAGGTGTGCGGCACGAGCCTGCCTGTGGACGACCAACTCGTGGCCACGGCGACGCGCTGGCTGGAGGAGCAGTGGCAGGTCCAGGGCCTGGAGAGCGAGGGTCTGCAGGACCTGCAACTCGTGCAGGAGGAACTGCTGTGCAATCTGCGCGAACACAGCGGCCTGGACGAGCGCAGCAGCGTCACGCTGAAGCTGCTGCGCTACGCGACGCGCGTGGAACTGGAGTGCGTCGACCCCGGCCCGGCCTTCAACCCCCTGGAAGATGGTGAGCGCTCACTACTCGGCGAGGCCATCAGTGACGCCGCCATCGGCGGCCTGGGCCTGCACCTGATCACGCAACTTACGCAGCGGCAGTCCTACACGCGGGAGCTGGGTCGCAATATACTGCGAGTGACCAAAGTGTTCGCCGACGGGGATACGCAGCCAGAGAACTGACCGCTGCCGCCCCCCGAAGAGGCGGCGCCGGCAAAACGAGGACTCCTTATGGAGCTGAGCATTGAACGGCACGACGACAGCGGGAAGTCCCTCTTGCGCCTGGACCTCCAGGGCCGCCTGAACACCGATACGGCACCGGCACTGAGTGCCGTCCTGCACGAGGCCACTGAGAGCGACCGTCAGATGGTGCTGCTGAACATGGCCGAGCTGACATACATCAGTTCTGCCGGCCTGCGGGTTATCTTCAAGGCCGCCAAGACCCTCAAGGCGGCCGGTCGCAGCCTGGCGGTGAGCAATCGCCAGCCCCAGGTCGAAAAAGTATTCGAAATCCTCCAGGCGCTGCCGGACATGGCGGTGTTCGCCAACGAAGGGGAACTGGACGCGTATCTGGATGCGATGCAGAAGAAGGTGACGCGCGACGACTGAGCGCTGCGCACCGCCGCAGCGGGCGTGAAGCTCAGGCCCGGAGGAAGTTGATTATCCAGTTCGCCATGCGGTCCGTTGCCGGGGCCTCGGCCAGGGATGCGGTGCCCGCGGCGTAGCGATCCTCGCCGATGCGCTCGCGGCGAAAATCCATGATCTCGAGGGAATACTCCGGCACAAACTCCGGATGCCCCTGGAGCGTCAGCACCTGATCGCCGATCTGGCACACCGCATTGGGACAGAACTCGCTGCCTGCCAGGGTCCGTGCGCCGTCCGCATTGGCCGTCACCTGATCCTGGTGACTCACCAGCACGGGGAAGCTCAGGTCGCCGTCATCCAGCCATGGGGGCCGCTCGGCAAAGCGATGGTGATGAATGCCCACACCCCAGCCCGCATCCGCCTTTCTGGTCTCACCCCCCAGGGCCTGGGCGACGGCCTGATGCCCGAAGCAGATGCCCACGATCTTCTTGCCGTGCTCAAAGATGCGCCGGATGAAGGCGAGGAGCTCATGGATCCAGGGCAGATCATCGTAGACGCTGAATTTGCTGCCCGTGATGAGGTAGGCATCCACCTCATCGAGGTCCGAGGGGTACTCGCCGTTC
>CAXBBA010000264.1:0-4260 GCA_963973805.1 uncultured Halieaceae bacterium
CAGGCACAGGCCGCGGGACAGGTGCTGCCGGAAGAACGGGCGAAGCGCCTGCGTCAGGTGCTGCCCTACAGCCTGGATGCCTGGGACGGGTATCCCGTGGAGCGCGAGCGCCTCTACGCCGAAGCGAAAAAACTCGGCAAACAACTGGTCGTGCTGGCGGGGGACACGCACAACGCCTGGGCCAGCGAACTTCGGGATATGCATGGTGATCAGGTGGGCGTGGAGTATGCGACCCACAGTGTCTCGTCCCCGGGGATGGAGACTTATATGGGACTCACCCGGGAAAGCGGTGCCCGCATGGCTCAGGCGTTACCGGTGCTCATCGAGGAACTGCAGTACTGCCAGCTGACTAACCGGGGGTTCATGGAGCTGAACTTCAGTCGGTCCGATCTGCAGGTGAAATGGCATTTCCTGGACGACGTGACGGTATCGGCGCCGAAGAGTTTTTCCGAGAGTCGCAGCTTGCCTGTCCCCCTTGATGTTTAGCGCAGTGGCGGATACGGAGACACAAAAAAAGGCGCCGAAAGGCGCCTTTTTCATTACCGCAGTTACTACTTCTTGCGCGCAGCCTTCTTTGCGGGTGCCTTCTTGGCTGGTGCTTTCTTCACAGCCGCTTTCCTGGCGGGTGCTTTCTTCACTGCCTTCTTGGCGGCGGCTTTTTTCGCCGGTGCTTTCTTTACAGCTTTCTTGGCGGCTGCCTTTTTCTTTGCGGGTGCCTTCTTGGCAGGAACTTTTGCCTCCACGGTCAGATCCAGGGTTTCCGCCGTAGGCGCATTCTTCGCCACGGACTTGATGCCCTTCTCCATGCTCACGGCATTGGAGTACATCTGGCTCTTGCCAATCACCTGACCGTTCGTCGCCTTGATGACGAAGTAGGGTTGGCCCTTGGTGGAGCTCTTGCGCTCGTAGCGTGCATCCTTGTCCGCATTTTTCGCCACGGACTTGATGCCCGCGGTTGCGGAGCGCTTGCTGTCATAGGTCTGGCTGGTGAATACCACCTGGCCATTTCCGGACTTGAGGTTGAAGGAGAACTTGCCCGTCTTCCCCTTCTTCAATTCAAACTTTCCTGCCATGATCACTCCCCTTGTGATGATCCTGTATTGCCAATTGTTTGTGTGCGTGCGGAATAAGGCCTGCCGCTTCGCCCAGCATAAGGTTTTCGAGCACTATCGCAAGGCTTTCCCGGGTATTTAAATCCCGGGAATTTCGACCGGATCACGTTTATATGTTCAGGAATCCCGATTGAAGAGTGTTTCCCCATGAGTCGCAGCAAGGATCGGCAGCGCCCCATGCTGCTGCTGCTCGCCGCCGGTCGCGCTCGACGCTTTGGTCGCGACAAGCGCCAGGAGCTGCTATGCAAGGGTCAAACCCTTCTCGAGGCGAGCGTGCAGAGTTGTGCGCGGACCGGTCTCGAAGTGCTCGTCTGTCTGTCGGCGCGTCCGGATGATGATGAACTCGCCGCGTTGCTGCCAGGGCTTGGGTGCGCGAGCATCCGTTGTTCCAATTCGGGAATGGGAATGGGAGCGACGCTGGCCCAAGCGGTCGCCGCTGTGCCATCGGGCATTCCCGCAGTGTTCGTGGCTCTCGCCGATATGCCGCTGGTGCGCAGCGATACGCTGGAGGCCCTGGAAGCAGAGCAGCGGCGGGACCGCATCGTGTTCCCGAGCTATAAGGGGCGACAGGGCCATCCTGTGCTATTTGGGTCAGATTATTTCTCGGAGCTTACGACGCTCGGCGGTGATCGGGGAGCCCGATCCCTGTTCCAGCGTTACCCCGATGCCTGCCGGGAAATCCCGGTATCTGATCCGGGGGTGTTGCTGGATATGGATACACCCGATGACCACGCGCAGCTGGCGGCGCGCTATCGGGCGCTCAACGATTCGGGGGCGTCGGGCTGAGCGGAGGGATGGGCGCTGCGGAAGGCATCCAGCTCCTGACACCGGGCATCGAGCTCGAGCAAATGCTCATAGTCCTCGATGGGGACATTGAAACGCCGCGCGTTGTAGACCTGGGGAATCACCATGACTTCGACCATGCCCGGGCGGCTTCCCATGGAGAAGGGCGCGTCGAAGTTCGCGATGGCCTCTTCCAGGGAGTCGAAGCCCCGGCGTACCCAGTGCGCATACCAGGACGACACCGCATCCTCGGGTTGCTCCAGTTCCCCCTTCAGATATCGCAGGATGCGCAAATTGTTGAGGGGATGGATGTCACAGGCAATGTGCTGCACCAGACTCCGCTGCGTAGCGCGCAGGAACCCATCATCCGCGTAGAACGCCGGTTCGGGGTGGGCCTCGTTCAGCCACTCGAGAATCGCCAGGGACTGGGTGAGCAGCCGGCCATCGTCGAGTTCCAGAGCTGGCACGAGACCCTGGGGATTTGTCGCCAGGTAGTCATCGCTGCGCTGCGCACCCCGGGACAGGTCGATGGCCATGGTGCGGTAGCTCAGTCCCTTGAGAGCAAGAGCTATGCGCACGCGATAGGCGGCGCTGGAGCGGTAGTAGCTGTAGAGTTTCATGCGTTGCCCCCGGGCGGGGTGTAGCGTTTGACGACCTGATCGATGGCGCCGAACACGGAGCTGCCGGAGGCATCAAGCATGTCGATCTGGATACGATCACCGAAGCTCATGAAGGGAGTGCTGGGGGAGCCGTCGCGAATGGTCTCCAGGCACCGGACTTCTGCCAGGCAGCAGGAGCCGGCTTCGGAGCCTACGTTGGACACGGTGCCGGAACCGATCACCGTCCCCGTCATGAGGGAGCGGGATTTCGCGCAGTGGGTGATGAGGGTTGGGAAGTCGAAGGTCATATCCACGCCCGCGTTCGGCGCGCCCACCAGCTGGCCGTTGAGCGTCGCGCGCAGGGGCAGGTGCAGGCGCTGGCCATCCCAGGCATCGCCGAGCTCGTCGGGGGTTGCCAGCACCGGCGAGAAAGCGGTCCAGGGTTTGGACTGGTAGAAGCCGAACTGCTTGCCCAGCTCCGCCGGAATGAGGTTGCGCAGGGATACGTCGTTCACCAGCCCCAGGAGCTGGATGTGCTCCCGGGCTCCCGCAGGATCGATGCCCGCGGGAACGTCATCGGTGACCACGACAACTTCCGCCTCGAAGTCGATGCCCCAGTCTTCGTTTTCCACTTCGATGTCATCGCGGGCACCGATGAATGCGTCGGAGGCGCCCATGTAGATCAGCGGATCCTCCCAGAAGCTCGCGGGTAACTCGGCGCCGCGGGCCTTGCGCACCAGTTCCACGTGCGTGACGTAGGCGCTGCCGTCGGCCCAGTGGTAAGCCCGGGGCAGGGGGGCGGCGCAGCGCTCGGCGTCAAAGGGCTCCGCGTCGCTGCGCTCGCCGGCGCACAGGGACTGAAAGCGCTCCTCCAGCTTCGGGGCAATGGCCTTCCAGTCATCGAGGGCGGCCTGCAGCGTCCCAGCGATGTCTGTCGCGGGGCAGCAGTTCTGCAGCTGGCGGTCCACGATCATGAGCTGGCCGTCGCGGCCGGATTTGTAGGAAGCGAGTTTCATGGGATTCTCCTTCGGGTAAGCGATGGGCGGTTCAACGACCCTGGGTGCGCCAGGAGTTGACGTAGTTCGGATTCTCCACGGATGTGGCATTGGCGCCGATGCGCAGGGCGCGCCGCGTGTCGATCATCACGGCCACCTCGTCCGTCGCCGTGGCGGGGGACGTGAGTGCCTTCTCCAGCGCCTTGGGATGGGGGCCATGGGCGAAGCCGCAGGGGTGGAAGGTCACCATGCCCGTATCAATGTTGTCGCGGCTGAAGAAGTTGCCCCGGTGATAGAACAGCACTTCATCGTAGTCATCGTTGTTGTGGAAGAAGGGCAGCTTCAGGGCGCCGGGGTCGCTCTCCATGGGACGGGGGCAGAAGGTGCAGACGACAAAGCCGTTGCCCATGAAGGTCGTGTGGGCCGAAGGCGGCAGGTGGTAGCGGTGGCTCATCAGGGGGCGCAGGTCGCGCCAGTTCAGTCGCAGCACTGTGTTGTTGCCGTGCCAGCCCATCGCGTCCAGGGGGTTGAAGGGAAAGGTGACCACGCTGATCTCGTCGTGGCGTTTGATGTGCACCTGCCACGTATTCTCGTCCTGCTGCGACATAAAGATCTCGTCGATGCGCGGGTATTCCAGAACGGCGGGATCGAAGATGGCGTTGGGACCCAGCAGACCGCGATCCGGCAGGGCGTAGGCGCCGTCCTTGTCCTCGATGATCAGGCACTCGACGGGCTCGCGGATTTCCATGCGCCAGGCGGTGCCCCGGGGTA
>CAXBBA010000265.1:0-4253 GCA_963973805.1 uncultured Halieaceae bacterium
AGGTGGTGGCCCGCACGGGGTCCGATGAGCTGGGACTGGACCCCATGAGCCTGAACGAAACAGACATTTTCTTGCAGCTTGTGCCCCGCTCGGAATGGCGTGCCGGGGGGAAGGCTGCGCTGGTTGACGCCGTCCGTGAGGTCCTGGCGAAGTATCCCGGTATGTCCCACGGTTTCACTCAGCCGATCCAGATGCGGGTGTCTGAAATGCTTACGGGGAGCACCGGCGATGTGACCATCAAGATTTTTGGTGACGACCTGGCGACCCTGGCCATGATTCTGGACCAGGTGCGGTCGATTGTCGGAGAGGTGCAGGGGGCCGTGGATTTGCAGGCTTCCCTTGCGGAGAGCGACGGCTTTCTCAATCTGCGACTGAATCAGGCTATCGCGCGCCCCGCTGGTCTGAATGCGGAGACCTTCGCCGCCTTTCTTCGCAGCCAGTTTGAAGGGGAGCCTCTGGGTGTACTGATGGAAGGCCGCAAACGCATCCCCATCATGCTGGCAACGGACAGCCAAAGGCGTCCGGGCAGTGCGGTGTCGCTGGGAGAGTCGTCGTTCCGGCTCCCCGATGGGCAGCTTGCAAACGTCAGTGCGCTGGCGGAGCTGAGCGAAAAGCCTGGTCCTGTGCTCATCGAACGGGAGCAGGGCAGTCGTTTTGCAGCCCTGAGCCTGAACGTCAACGGTCGGGATCTCAACGGGTTTGTGGAGGAGGCGCGGAGTAGCTTGGAAAGCAAACTGGCACTCCCTCCAGGCTATCACATTGAGTTTGGCGGAGAGTTTGAAAACCAGCAGCGGGCCATGCAACGCCTGGGCATTCTGATCCTTCCCATGGTGTTACTGATTGTAGCTATTCTGTTTGCGACTTTTCGTTCCCTGGCGCTCGCGGGAATCATTCTCGGCAATATTCCCTTTGCTCTCATGGGCGGGATAGCCGCCCTGTTCATTGCCGGCGAATACCTGTCAGTCCCCGCAAGCATTGGTCTGATTGCCCTGCTTGCGGTTGCGGTACTCAATGGCGTGGTGATGGTCAGCTATTTTGAGCAGCAGCGAAGTACGATGGCGGGCCTCGATGCTCGTATCGTGGCGAGTGCCGTGCAACGTCTTCGACCGATTCTCATGACGGCCACCACGGCCTTGTTTGGACTCTTTCCCCTCGTGTTTGCCTCGGGACCGGGTGCCGAATTGCAACGTCCACTCGCGATTGTTGTTATCGGCGGTCTGCTGACTTCCACACCAACAACCTTGTATTTGCTCCCGGTCTGCTACCGGTTGCTGGAGCGCTGGCGCCAATGAACGACGATTACGTACTACTGATGCTGGTATGTCCCGCCAGACGTCGTGACGACGTCGTGGATGCGCTAATGGCATGTCCCGCTATCAGCGGTTTTACCATGAGCCAGTGTGGAGGTTTCAGCCGCGATCACAACCGCCTCAGCCTGCGGGAACAGGTGCAGGGTTTTGGCAATTTCGAACGCTTTGAAGTGGTCGCTTCCCCCGCAACGATCGTGGACGTGAAGCAGCAACTGGCTGTAACGGCCGGGCGCGATGATTTTCACTACTGGATCTATCCGATACTGGAGCAGGGCTCCCTGCAAGCGGCTGCGGTACCCGCAGAGCCGGATTGAATCGGTAGCCCTGCTTTCCATTGCGAGATCATCGGATTTTTCAGAAGCGGCGTCTGTAGCGACTGATTTTTCGTCAGGGGCACTCCTACGCACTGTAAAAACAAGCCGGACAGTGGGCCATGGTTCATCGAGCTGACTTAGCTCAAGCAAAAAATCTTCTCAGCGGCGTTGAACGCGAATTCACGCAGTTCTTTAATGACTATTACCCGCGACTGTACCGCTTCGTACTGGTTCGGTGTAACGGTGATACGGAATTCGCTGAGGACATGGCTCAGTCCACACTGATAAACGCCATGCGTGGTATGGGGAATTACCGGGGAGACGCGAGTATGTTTAGCTGGTTGTGCCAGATATGCCGAAACGAGATGAGTACACACCACCGGCGGCTGGGGCGCTCTGTGCCGACGGTGGCAGCAGAGGACGACACGATTCAGCCGTTGCTGGAACTTCTTGAGTCCGATGAGTGCCAAAACCCCGACGCCAATATTGAGCGAATGCAACTGTTGCAGCTTCTCCACGAGGTTCTCGACCGGCTTCCCACAAACTATGGAGACGCGCTGGAGTGGAAGTATGTGCGCGGCGAATCCGTGACGGAGATTGCCGAGCGTCTGGGCATCACACATCTTGCCGCCCAGTCTCTGCTAGCTAGGGCGAGGACCTCCCTGAGGGACGCCCTGAATCGGCTGTCTCCGCACTTTTCGAGCCTCTCGACATGACACAGGAGAATCCCAGTACAACAGCCCTGGATGAGCAGCAGCTTGGCGATCTCCTGGGGCATATGGGTCCGCGACCCCAGCCGTCCCGGGAGGCGATGGATGAGGCGAGGGCCAGCGTCATGAACACCTGGCAACAAGCGGTCGCAGACCATCGGCGTCGGCGTCACCGTTATACGGGGCTCAGCCTTGCTGCCAGCGTGTTGCTGATGTTTGGCATTGCCTTCGGCGTTTTGCGAGTTTCGCAACCCGAATCCCCGGGGATCGGTTCCATTCGCTACACCGTCAATGCGCCGCAGTTTCGCACGAAGCACTCGAACACCTGGGAGGCTCTGCGCGAGACACGTACTATCAACGTCGGGGACTCCCTGCGCCTTGGACCGAGTGCCTACGCCGTACTGACGCTCGAGAATGGGCTGGAAATGCGTCTCGATAGTGATACCGAAGTGGAATTTCTGGCGCTGAACCGTCTGTATCTGCACTCGGGCGCGATCTACGCCGACGCGCCGGGGGATGCGTCCCTGATCGTAGAGACGGCGATGGGTGTCGCGCGAGATATCGGCACGCGATTTGAGGTCCGCTTACGGGATGCCACTCGCTGGTCTGTACAGGTTCGCGAAGGCAAAGTGCTGATGCACGACAAGTTTGCGGGGCAGGCAACAGCCAGGGCAGGGGAGCGAGTGTCCGTCGATTCAAACGGCTTCGAGCGAAAACCGGTGGGGTCGGCCGATGCAAGCTGGCGCTGGACCTACGAAGCAACACAACCCCTGGCGATTGATGGCGAATCCCTGCAGACCTATCTGGTCTGGTGGGGCAGGGAGATGGGCTTGCAGATCGACTTTGCGAAACCCATCGATGCCGCTATTGCCCACCAGACCCTGCTGCACGGTGATCTTGAGGGTATGTCCATGGAAGAAGGCTTCGCAGCGGTACTCACCAGCTCGGGCTACACCGTAGTTGATCGCGACGGCAATAAGCTTATGTTGACGCGTTGATGCACCACAGGCGGCATATCCGATTGCCACGTGCCAGCATTAAGTCCCTGATAAAAAGCGTGCTGCTAAGCACGTTTTTTCTGGTTCACAGTGCAGCAGCCCAAAACGAACTTGTCACATTGGGCGAGTACCTACAGCGCGCCAAAGCTGCGGGCATCAACGTTATCTATGCTTCGTCACTGGTAACTTCTGCCTACCGCATCAAGAACGGGCCCGATGGACGCTTCTCCCTGAAGCACCTGCGGCAGGAACTCGCCCTTCTCCATCTCGAGCTGGAGCAGCTCGGCCCGGGCAGCTATCTGATCAAAGCCGCCCCCGCCGCTCGCCCGTCGACTTCTTCGGACGCAGAATCTGCAGCGCAAATCGAGGAAGTTGTTGTGCACTCCAGCCGTTACCAGTGGTCACAGCAGGGTAGTGGCGCTCCATTGTTCAGCCACGATGAGCTTACGCGCCGACCGGTGCTGGCGAACGATGCTCTCCGCGTTGCCAATCAGTTGCCCGGCAGCGCATCCATCGGCCTGTCGGCGCGTCCCAGGGTGCGCGGTGGTCGCGAAAACGAAACGTTGATTGAGTTTGATTCCGTACGGCTTTATAACCCGTTTCACTTTGAAAGCTACAACAGCCTCAACTCCGTCTTTGACCAGCGACTACTGGGCGAGCTTGAGTTTTTCAGTGGCACCTATCCTCTTTACCTTGGCGACAGCCTGAGTGCGGCCATGTCCCTGCGTCCGCCGGAGCCGGACTCGCTGACAAACCGGCGGGAAATCGGGGTGGGTAGTTACCAATTGTCCTATTTTCAGAGCAAGGTGAATGCAGATGATTCACTGCTGTTTAGCTTGCGTAGCAGTAGCCCGGAGGCGGGACATCTGCTTGAGTCCCAGGATCTGGGGCATCCTGAGTACATTGACAGCTATCTCCGAT
>CAXBBA010000266.1:0-4246 GCA_963973805.1 uncultured Halieaceae bacterium
CTCCACCGCTGAGACGGACCTGAACGTGGTGATGACGGACGCGGGGGAATTTATCGAAGTGCAGGGCACCGCTGAAGCGGCGCCTTTCAAGCGCGACGAACTCGATCGCATGCTCGATCTGGCGGACGGTGGCATCCGCCGCCTCATCGAATGTCAGCGGGCGGCGCTGGCGGAAGGCTGAGCCCGTCCGTCAGAGGTCGATATCGTAGTCGACAATCACCGGGGCGTGGCGTGAGAACTCCTCCCCGGTGTAGATCGCGGCGTGCTCGACGCTGTACTGCAGGTCTTCGGAGATGATCTGCAGGTCGATGCGCCAGCCGTCTTCACCCCGGTCGCCGGGCCAATAGCTGAAGGCGTCGCTGTCGGAGCTCACCTGACGGAAGGCGTCGACGTAGCCGTTGTCCAGCAGCTCGTCCATCCACTGGCGCTCCTCCGGCAGGAAGCCGGAGCAACTGCTGTTTTCGGCGCTCGCCTGCACATCGGCAGCCGTGTGCGCGATGCGCCAGTTGCCGCAGATGACAAAGTCCCGGCGCTTGTTGCGCACCTTCTGCAGGTGGTTGCCCAGAAGCTCGAAAAAGGCGCCCTTGTTTTCCTGGCCGGCTTCGTCGCCGTCCTTCGCCAGGGGCGCGAGGAGGCAGCCGATGGAGATATCTTCGTAGTCCGCCTGGATGTAGCGTCCCTGCATGTCGAAGTCAGCGAAGCCGAGACCGGTCATGATCGCCTTGGGCAGGGTGCGACAATAGATGGCGACGCCATTTTCCTTGCCGTTGATATCGTCGAAGAAGTAGGCGTTGTACTCGCTGGGGAAGAATTTATCATCCTGTAGGTCGTACTCGGAACAGCGCAGATCCTGAATGCAGATAAAATCTGCGTCCTGTCGGGCCAGCCAATCGAAGAAGCCCTTGTCCGCTGCTTCGCGCAGGCCATCCGCGCTGAAGCTGATGATTCTCATTGTGTCCCCCTGAGTATTCGAGACGCTATGATACAGAAACGTCCGGTGACAGAATACTCGGCGGACACCATTTATTCTTCCCGGTTTGGATAGCCCATGCACGCTTATCAGCGCGAATTCATTGACCTCTCCCGCAGCCATGACGTTCTGCGTTTTGGCAGCTTTACCCTGAAATCCGGTCGCCAAAGCCCCTATTTTTTCAATGCCGGTGCGTTTTCCACGGGGGCGGCCCTGGCGGCGCTGGGGCGCCACTACGCTCGCTGCATTGTCGACAGTGGGGTGGAATTCGACGTGATCCTGGGTCCGGCCTACAAGGGCATCCCCCTGGCCAGCGCGACGGCCGTGGCCCTGGCGGACCATTTTGGCCTCGATGTGCCATTTGCCTACAACCGCAAGGAGGCCAAGGACCACGGTGAGGGCGGTGTGCTGGTGGGGGCTCCGCTCACGGGGCGGGTGCTGGTGATCGACGATGTGATCACCGCGGGAACCGCCGTGGGCGAGGTGGTGCAAATGATCCAGGGCGCCGGAGCGGAGCTGGCTGGCGTTGTGATTGGTCTCAACCGCCAGGAGCGGGGTCAGGGTGAGCTGTCGGCGATTCAGGAAATCGAGGCCCAGTGGCAGGTTCCGGTGCTGAGTATCATCACCATGGAGGACCTCATCGCCTACCTAGAGTCCCTTCCGCCGGGTTCCGATGCTATCCCGGACGATGCGCTGGCTGCCATGCAGGACTACCGGGCGCGCTACGGCGTGTAGCTTGTGGTGGCCGTCCGGCCGCTCTATATTCCCCGTATGAACATTTCCCGTTCCCAGACCGCTTTGGTCCTGTGCCTCGCGGGCTCGCTTCTGGCCTCTCCCGCTGCTCTGGCGCGACAGATGTATCGCTACGTCAACGCCGAGGGCAACAAGGTCGTGGGTTACCAGGTGCCGCCAGAGTTCGTGGCCAATGGCTACGAGATTCTCAGCGCCAGCGGCTCCCTCATCGCCGTGGTGCCGCGCCAGCTCAACGACGGTGAGCGCGACGACATGGACCTGCAGGCGCGCCGCGAGCGCGAAGCTGCCGAAGAGAAGGAGCGCCTGCGAAAGTGGGATGAATCCCTGCTGCTGCGCTACAGCACCCTGGACGATATCGAGGCGGCGCGGGAGCGGGCCCTTCGGGAGCTGCGTATCCGTGTCAGCATTCTCAAGGGCAAACTGCGTTCCCTGAAGCAGCAGGTAGAAAACTACCAGGCGATGGCCGCGGACCAGGAGCGTCTGGGCAACACCGTCAATGATGAGCACCTGAATGCCATCAATGATCTGCAGTCCGAAATCGCCTCCACGGAGCGCGCGGTGCGCGATCGCCAGGAAGAAATTGCGTCCGTGGACGCGGACTTCGACCGTGATGTGGAGCGTTTTGCGCAGCTGCTGGATATCGTCGAACTGCGCAAGGCCATGGCCTCCGGCGGCTGAGAAGGCTCAGCCCGTGCGTAGTTCCCCGTCCGCAGCCGTACCGGCGGAGGGCACCTCCCGAAAGAAATCCCCCATCAGGTAACTCATCTGCGCGTGCCAGTCTTCGCTCGGGCGGCGCTTGAATTCGCTGCGCACGAACTGGGCGATGCGCCCCTCGGCGGTGGCCATAAGCAGTTCTGCAGCAGCGGGGAGGGGTAAAACGGGGCGCAGGCCCTCGCGTAGTTCCGCTTCCCGGAGCACCTGGCGGAGCTGGGTTTCTATCCGTTCGAAGATCTGGTTGACCTGGTGGCGCAGGCGGTCCGTTTCGCCCGTGAGTGCTTCGCCCGTGAGCATGCGGCTGATGCCGGGGTTCCGTTCGGCAAAGGTGATCAGCAGGAAGAGTATGTGCTGGCAGCGGCCCGTGGCCGTTTCCTGTTCCTGCAGGATCAGGGCGATGCGCTGGAACAGCGTATCCTCGATGAATTCGATCAGGCCTTCGAACATCTTGGCCTTGCTCGGAAAGTGCCGGTACAGAGCGGCCTCGGACACCCCGACCTGGGCCGCAAGGCGCGCCGTGGTGATGCGATCCCCGGGGTTGTCCTCGAGCATCTGCGCCAGAGCCTCAAGGATCTGCTGGCGACGCTGGACGTTTCTCGGCATGGTGACCCTAATCTCGCGTGAAGCGCAACATGCTAGCGACTGCTATCGCCCGCGGCAAGAATTGACCGCGGAATTTGCCCGTCCGTTCTCAGTCTTCCCCGCGGCGGGTGATCTTGGTGCCCAGGCCCTCGTCGGTGAAGATCTCCAGCAGCACTGCATGGGGTACGCGACCGTCCACGATGTGAGCCGAGGCAACACCGGACTTCACCGCATCAAGGGCGCACCCGATCTTGGGCAGCATGCCGCCGTACACCGTACCGTCGGCGATGAGTTCATCCACGCGGGGCGCCGACAGCCCGGTGAGCACCTCGCCATCGGCATCCATCAGCCCCGCGACGTTGGTCAGCAGCATGAGCTTTTCGGCCTGCATCACCTGGGCGATCTTGCCCGCTACCAGGTCCGCATTGATGTTGTAGCTCTTGCCGTTGTCGTCGGCCCCGATGGGGGCGATCACCGGGATGAAGTCCGAATCGAGAATCACATCCAGGATCTCCCGGTCGATCTGGCGCACCTCGCCCACGTGACCGATGTCGACAATTTCCCGGGCTTTTAGCTCCGGGTCCGCGGGCTTGCTCTGCATGGGTCTGGCGCGAATGAGGCGCCCGTCCTTGCCCGTGACGCCGATGGCCTTGCCGCCATTGCGGTTGATGGAGGTGACGATCTCCTTGTTCACGCTGCCGCCGAGGACCATCTCCACCACATCCATGGTCTTCGCATCGGTGACCCGCATGCCGTCCACAAAGCGGCTCTCGATGTTCAGCTTCTCGAGCAGGGCGCCGATCTGAGGGCCGCCGCCGTGGACCACCACGGGGTTCATGCCAACCAGCTTCATGAGCACGATGTCCCGGGCGAAGCTCTCGTGCAGCGCGGGGTCGGTCATGGCGTTGCCGCCGAACTTCACGACGATGGTGCGCCCGGTGAAGCGCTGGATGTAGGGCAATGCCTCCGTGAGTACGTGGGCGACATTGAGAGCGGAGTCCGGAGTCAGGGACATGGGGTGTTTCCTGTGCTGGGCTGAACCCTAAAAGGGAATGGTCAGGTCGGGGTCGACGGCGGCGAGCTGGCAGCGGAACTGTTCCTTGATGGTTTCGAGGGCCGCGTCGTCCACCGCCTCGAAGCGGGCCGTCAGGGCCGCCGAGGTATTGGAAGCCCGCAGCAACCCCCAGCCATCCTTGAAATCCACGCGCAGACCGTCCAGGTCGTTGC
>CAXBBA010000267.1:0-4240 GCA_963973805.1 uncultured Halieaceae bacterium
ACCGCCGACCTCAACACTGCCAGTGTTGCGCTCTCCCAGCTGAGCTATGGCCCCACAGAAGGAGCGCGAATTCTATACATCTGAATCGGGCCTTTCAAGGGAAAATTCGCGTTCCGGCGATGCTATTTGCGCTCCCCCCCACCCCCCTCTCCAAAGCCCACGGCCAGCGCGCCGGAAACCGGGATTTTCACCGCGCTATCGCGCTACACTTCCCGCGCCCCCACTCGTAACCGGAAGGAAGCACAAGCATCAAACGGCGCTGGATTGAGGCTTTGGTGACGGTCCCGTCCCTGGCCGAAGGTGAATGGGAAGAACTGGACCCGATGTCGCGGTGGCTCATAGCCAGCCGCTTCTCCGTTCTGTTGATGACGCTCATGTCTACGGTGCTCGGCGGACTGCTGGCGGCGCGCCTTGGATCCTTTGATCCCCCGATCTGGTTGCTCTGCCTGACGGGCCTGATGCTGGCCCACGCAACGAACAACCTGCTCAACGATTACACGGACTCCCGCCGGGGCATCGACAAGGACAACTACTCGCGCAATCAGTATGGCGTGCACGTCCTCGAAGACGGGCTGCTCACGCCGTCGGAGCTTATGCGCTACATCGTGCTCACGGGTCTCGCGGCCATCGCGGTTGGCGCGGTGCTTGTCGGCATCAAAGGCGGGATGACCGCGGGACTGATGCTCGCCGGCGCATTCTTCGTTCTGTTCTACACCTGGCCGCTCAAATATCTCGGGCTCGGGGAACCGGCGGTACTGCTGGTCTGGGGTCCCCTGATGGTCGGCGGCACCTGCTATGTGGTGAGTGGCACCTGGAATAACGAAGTGATCTGGCTGAGCCTGCTCTACGCCCTGGGACCCACGGCGGTGCTGTTCGGCAAACACATCGACAAGCTGGAGTTCGATGCGGACAAGGGTGTGCGCACGCTGCCCGTGCTGCTCGGCGAACGCCTCGCCCGTCGCTGCGTGCAGGCCATGCTGCTGATGCAGTACCTGGGCTGTGTGCTCCTGGTGGTCCTGGGCCATGAGCACTGGATACTTCTGGCGGTGCTCCTCGCTTCGCCCTTCCTGCTGCGCCAGCTGCGTATTTTCTCCCGGACCAAACCGGCGCAGCGACCGGAACAGTTCCCCGAGAACCTCTGGCCCCTCTGGTTTGCGCCCAATGCCTTTGCCCATACGCGGCGATTCACGCCCCTGTTTCTGGGTGCGCTGGCGGTAGGCAGCTGGCTGTGAACCGGTCATGAACCGCTTTCGCCCCTCCGTAGCCGCCGCCATTGTCATTGCCAACATGATCGGCACCGGGGTATTCACCAGCCTGGGCTTCCAACTCGTCGAAATTCAGTCCGTGCCCGTGCTCCTGGCGCTCTGGGCGGTGGGTGGCATCGCCGCCCTGTGCGGAGCCCTCTCCTACGCGGAGCTGGGCGCAGCCCTGCCTCGATCCGGTGGTGAGTACAATTTTCTGAGCGAGATTTACCATCCCGGCGCAGGCTTCATTTCCGGATGGGTGTCAGCGACGGTGGGCTTTGCCGCGCCCACGGCACTGGCGGCCATGACCTTTGGCAGCTATCTCTCTGCGGTATTTCCCCAGCTCTCTGCCATCTGGCTTGCCACGGGCCTCATAGTGGTGCTCGCCTTCGCCCACAGCCGCAGCCACCGCAGTTCCGGCAGCACCCAGAGCCTGTTCACGGTGCTGAAGATCATCCTCATCATCGGTTTTGCGGCGCTCGCCCTGTTGATGAATGACAATCCCCAGCCTGCGCGCCTGCTCCCGGCGACCGGGGACGGCGCCCTGCTGCTGTCGGGAGCCTTCGCCGTATCCCTGATCTACGTGAACTACGCCTACTCCGGCTGGAATGCCGCCACCTACATCAGTGGCGAACTCGCCGAACCCCAACGCTCCCTGCCCACCGTCCTCATCGGTAGTACCTCGCTGGTTTGCCTTTCCTATCTGCTACTCAACTATGTGTTCCTCGCCGTGGCGCCCATGGAGGCCATGGCGGGCAAGGTCGAGGTGGGTTACGTCGCCGCGTCCTACGCTTTCGGTGAGGCCGGTGCGACCGTCATGGGAGTGCTTCTGGCGCTGCTGCTGGTGTCGACGGTGAGCGCCATGATCCTCGCAGGACCCCGGGTCCTGCACCGCATCGGCGAAGACTTCCCCCTCTTTCGTCCCCTCGGTCGCGTCAATCGGGATGGCATTCCCGCCATGGCGGTGCTGGTGCAGGCGACTGTGGCGCTGGCGTTCCTCTGGACCGCTTCCTTTGACCGCATCCTGGTTTTTTCCGGTGCCACCATGGCCCTGAACACCTTCTTCACAGTGCTCGGCGTCTTCGTCCTGCGCTGGCGACAGCCGGAGCTGGAACGCCCGTTTCGCACCTGGCTCTACCCGCTGACACCGCTGGTATTCCTGGGCATTACGGGATGGACGCTGCTGTACATCGTATTGCAGCGCCCCGTCGAGGCCATGATCAGCGTGGGCATCGTCGTTTCCGGTGCGCTGTTCTATCTGCTGAGCCGCCGGGTTGGCGAACAGATCAGCCCCTCGACCGCCGATGGGCGGCACTGAGGGACGTCTGCCGTGAAGTACGCAGGCTATGTGCTCGCCGGTCTGCTGCTCCTTGGCATCACCGGTGCCTGCGTGCTCTACCGGGGTATCCATCTTGAATTTCTGAACCCCGCAATCGAGAAACGCCTCTCGGCCGCCCTCGATCGGGAAGTGCGCTTGCAGAAACCGCTGTACCTCCGCGTGGGCCGAGAGATCGAGCTGCGCACCGGAGGGCTGTCCGTCGCCAACGCTCCCTGGTCCGGCGAAGGCCCCCTGCTGCAGCTGGAGCGGGGCGAAATAGTGCTGGATACCCGTTCCCTGTTCTCGGGCACCATTGTCGTTTCCCGCCTGCACCTTGCCTCCCTTGACCTCCTCGTAGATCACGACGAGGACGGTGATACCAACCTGCCATTCCTGGGCGGTGACAGCGGCGACGATGACGGGAAGCCCGGCCCCCGGGTGCTGATCGTCCACACCGAGGTCTCCGAGCTCCATCTGCAAAGCCTGCACCGCGGCAATGGCGCGGACCTCGACTTCCGCGTGAGCCATCTCGTGCAGAAAGCACGGACAACCGGACTCACCCTCGAGGCACGGGGCACGCTGCAGGATCGGGCCTGGACCCTGTCGGGCGACGGCAGCGACCTCGACAGCCTCCTCGAAGGCCGCAACCTCGCTGGTACGCTGAAAGCGACGCTGGATGACCTGACTCTGGACGCCAACTATGCAGTGCCCGACCTCCACCAGCTCAGGGACATGACCCTGAAAGCCCGCCTTACGGGCCCCCTGCCTCCCCGAATCGCTGCGCTGTCGCCGATCTTCGAAGCGGACGAAGCCATGAGCATTGACCTGGATATCTCGGACGTTGACCCCGGCGTGGCCCTGAATGCTGATATTCGCCTGCAGCAATTGGAGTTGGTCCTGCGGGGCACCGTGGACGAGCCGGGGAGCGGCGATGGCATTGATCTCTCCCTCGACCTCAATGCCGCCTCTCTGCCCCGCCTCGCGCGGGCGCTGAACCTGGGCAGCACGGATGAGGTACCGCTGCGCATCGATGCCTCCCTGACCCGAAGCGGGCGGGAGTTTCACCTGAGCGACATGGTCGCCGTCGCCGGCGAGCACCGCATAACCGGTGACGCTCGCATCCCCGCGTTTCCCACGGCGGACGATGCCCGCATCTCCCTCCGCGTTGCGGGCGATGACTTCCGCTTTGTCCAGAAGCTGCTGCAGCGACCGGCCACGATTCCCGCCGCCTACGTCGCCTCCATCGAAGTCACCGGCACCAGCGACAACAGGGAACAGATAGCGGGCTCGATCCACATCGGCAAAATCGTCGCCGAGCTATCGGGACTCGTCGGGGATCACCCCGGCTATGCGCAAAGTGATCTGCGGTTGCAGTTGTCGGGACCCGACGCGGAATCCGTCGGTGAATTGCTGGCCCTCCCGCTGCCGAAGGCTCCCTTCGAGGGCGAGGGCCATGTTTCGATCGACCGGGAGGGCAAGGTCCGCATCGAGGCGCTCGAGCTTGCCCTGGCCGCCGTTACGCTGCAGGCCGAAGGCTCGTTGCGCGGCCCTCCTCACTACGATGAGCTCGATCTCGATATCCGTGCGCACAGTGACTCCCTGGCGCGGAGCAGCACGCTCTTCGGCCTCAAACCCCTGGGAGACGTTCCGGGCTCCCTCAAAGCGACGGTCGGGGGAT
>CAXBBA010000268.1:0-4240 GCA_963973805.1 uncultured Halieaceae bacterium
GACAAGACCCGCGCCGATCTGCGACGCCAGGCGGATGCGCTGCGCTTCACCGCCGGACAGGGTTTCGGCGCTCCGCTCCAGGGTCAGGTAATTGAGGCCCACGTCCACCAGAAAACGATAGCGGGCGCGAATCTCCTTGAGGATCTTCTCGGCGATCTCCGCGTCGCGGCCTTCCAGGTCCAGGCTGTCGAAGTAATCTTCGGCCTCGCCCACGGGCAGGGCCGTGATCGAGGGCAGATTGTGCTCGTCCACCAGCACGTGGCGCGCGTCCTCGCACAGGCGGCTGCCTCCGCAGTCGGGGCAGGGGGCTGTGGACAGGAACTTGGCGAGGTCCTCGCGTACGGATTGGGACTCCGTGTCGCGGTAGCGCCGTTCCATATTCGGCAGGATGCCTTCGAAGGCATGGGAACGCTTGAACACATCTCCCCGGTCATTGACGTAGGAGAAGCTGATCTCCTCCTTCCCGCTCCCCTGGAGGATGAGCTTGCGGTGTTTCGCAGAGAGTTCCTCGAAGGGCGTATCCACGTCAAAACCGTAGTGCCTGGCCAGGGAGGTGAGCATGTGGAAGTAGTAGACGTTGCGGCGGTCCCAGCCGCGAATCGCGCCCTCCGCCAGACTGGCTTCGGGGTACAGGACGATGCGCTCGGGGTCAAAGAACTGGCGTACGCCCAGACCGTCGCAGGTCGGGCAGGCGCCCGCGGGGTTGTTGAAGGAGAACAGGCGGGGCTCGAGTTCGTTGATGCTGTGGCCGCGGGCCGGGCAGGCAAAGCGGGCCGAGAACACCTGGTCCGGGCCTTCATCGTCCATGGGGGTGACCAGGGCCAGGCCGTCGGTCAGTTCCAGGGCGGTTTCGAAGGATTCCGCCAGGCGCAGTTTCAGGTCATCGCGCACCTTGAAGCGGTCCACGACAACCTCAATGCTGTGTTTCTTCTTCTTGTCGAGCTCCGGCAGGTCATCGAGGTCCCGGACACGACCGTCCACGCGGGCGCGCACGAAGCCTGCGCTGCGCAGTTCTTCGAACACATGCAGGTGTTCGCCCTTGCGTTCGCGAATGACCGGCGCCAGCAGCATGAGCTTTGTCCCTTCGGGGCGTGCCAGCACCGCATCCACCATCTGGCTGACGGTCTGGGCCTGCAGGGGCAGGTTGTGCGTGGGGCAGTGGGGCTTGCCGACGCGGGCAAAGAGCAGGCGCAGGTAGTCGTAGATCTCCGTGATCGTGCCCACGGTGGAGCGCGGGTTATGGGATGTGGACTTCTGCTCGATGGAGATCGCCGGCGACAGTCCCTCCACGTGATCGATATCGGGTTTCTCCATCATCGACAGGAACTGACGGGCATAGGTGGAGAGGGACTCCACGTAGCGCCGCTGGCCTTCGGCGTACAGCGTGTCGAAGGCCAGGGACGACTTGCCCGAGCCCGACAGACCCGTGATCACCACCAGTTTGTCCCGGGGAATGTCGAGATCGATGTTTTTCAGGTTGTGTGTGCGGGCGCCGCGAACCTGGATCGTGTCCATGCAAAGGGTCTCGAGGGAAGGGAAACCGCACAGTATAGGTGCCTGGGGCGCTACCACAAAGGGGGGATTAGGCGCGTGTCCCCGGGGCCCGCGGGTGACGCCAAAACTGCTAGAATCGCGTTCCCCGAAAAGGTGTCGTTTTTTTGCTGACGAAAACTCCCATGACCGCCCTGGAGCGTCGCGTGGTGGCCGCGCTGGCGTTGCTGTACAGCTTCCGCATGCTCGGTCTGTTCATGGTGCTGCCCCTGCTGGCCCTGTACGCCGCCGATATGCCCGGCGCTGCGCCCCTGGCGATCGGGTTGGCCCTGGGCGCCTATGGAGCGACCCAGGCCCTACTGCAGATCCCCCTCGGCTGGCTGTCCGATCGCATTGGTCGCAAGCCCGTCATCCTCGCCGGCCTGGCGCTGTTCGCCGCCGGCAGCGTGGTCGCCGCGCTGGCGGATCATGTGGCGGTGATAGTGCTGGGCCGCGCCCTGCAGGGCGCCGGGGCGATTTCGAGCTCCGTGATGGCGCTGGCCGCCGATGCGACCTCGTCCGAGCAGCGCACCAAGGCCATGGCGGTGATCGGCATCAGCATCGGGCTGTCCTTCGCCCTGGCCATGGTGCTGGGACCACTGCTGGCGGCCTCGGGAGGGCTCGGTGCCGTGTTCTGGTGCACCGCGGCGCTGGCGCTGGTGGGGATGGCCATCGTGATGTTTGCGATTCCCCGCACCGCCGTACAGCATCACGATGGCGTGGGTGCCAGCCGTGCGATGCTCGGCCCCGTGCTGCGGGACGGGGCGCTGCAACGCCTCTACGGTTCCGTATTTGTGCTGCACCTGCTTATGACCGCCGCATTTCTGGTGATTCCCGCCGCACTGGAAGATCGGTTGGGGCTGGCTCGGGACCACCACTGGCGGGCGTATCTGCCCGTGCTCGGCGCATCCCTGGTCGTCATGTATCCCTTCATGCATCTCGGGGAGCGGCGCCAGCAGCTCGGTCTTGCCCTGCGCGGAGCGATCCTCGTTCTGGTGGCGGCCCTCGGACTGCTGATCATCGCGTCCCACAGCCTGGTGCTCTACGTCGCCCTGGCGCTCTTCTTCGGCGCGGTGAACTACCTCGAGGCGACGCTCCCGTCCCTGGTCTCAAAGTCCGTAGCGAGTCGCGGCCGGGGGACGGCGCTGGGTGTGTTCGCTACCTGCCAGTTCCTCGGCGCATTCATGGGCGGAGCGCTGGGCGGATGGATTCTGGGGCTGGGCGGCGCGCCCGCGCTGCTGGGTCTGGTTTTGTTTCTGGGAGCCCTCTGGCTCCAGCTGGTGTGGCGCGCGGGGACGGCACCGGCGCCGCTGGCGCCGAAAATTGAGGCTTCCTGACCGTCTACGCTGTCGCAATTGCGGGGGTGGATTGCTATATTGGCCTGCTCACCACAGCACAATGGATCAGGCGGAATGGCATCGCGCGGCGTCAATAAAGTTATTCTTGTAGGCAACCTCGGCGCGGACCCCGAGACCCGTTTTATGCCCTCGGGCGGCTCGGTTACCAACGTTCGCCTGGCGACGTCGGAAACCTGGAAAGACAAGCAGACGGGCCAGCCTCAGGAGCGCACCGAGTGGCACCGGGTGGTGTTTTTCAACCGCCTGGCAGAGGTCGCCGGCGAATATCTCAAGAAAGGCTCCAAGATCTACGTCGAGGGTTCCATTCGCACCCGCAAATGGCAGGATCAGTCCGGCCAGGATCGCTACACCACGGAGATTGTCGGCAACGAGATGCAGATGCTCGACAGCCGTGGCGGTGGCGGTGGCGGTGGCGCGGGCGGCGGCGGTGGCTACGACCAGAGCTACCCCGAAGCCAGCGGTGGTTTCGAGCCCTCGGGGAACTCTCCGGCACCCGCCCCCCAGTCGCAGCCGTCATCCGGCGGCGACTATGACGATGACATTCCTTTCTGACGACCGCCCGATACTCCGGGACTCATACAGGCGCCGGTCGTGCACGTTCTACTGATCGGATCTGACAACCCCGTCGGGCACGCTCTGCAGGGGGCCTTCAGTCAATGGGGGCGTCATCGCGCCACGCTGCTGACGGCGGGGGCATCTCGCTGGCGCAGTGAACGTCAGGCAAAGAAGGTGGTACGCAAGGGGGATCCGGACGTGATCGTCGATCTTCGCCTGGCGTGGATGGCCGCCTCGGGCGAGATCCCCACCCCCGATGATATCGAGCGCGCGCACTGGCTGGCGAAAGCCAGCGAACGCAGCGGCATGCGCTACCTGTTGCTGTCCACCGATAGCGTGTTTTCAGGGCAGGGCGCGCGCAGCCTGCGCGAGACCGATGCAACCGATGCGCGCCGTGAGCCGGGGCTGCAGTTGCTGGACGCCGAGGGCCGGGTGGCGCAAGCCTCTGCCTCGGCGATCGTACTGCGCAGTGGTCCCCTGTTTGCGGCCTTTGACCCGAACATGCTGACCTCGCTCCTGCATGGATTGGACGCAGGTGCCCCGGGGGCGTTTGATGACCGGGACGTGTTCTGCCCCGTGGCAAGTATCGATATCGCCCGCGTCCTGGCAGCGATGCTGGATCAACTGGGCGTGGGAGCCGATGTGCAGGGGGTGTTTCACTACTGCAGTGGAGATCGCGCCACAGCCTATGGTTTCGCCGAAGCGGTGCTCGCCGCCGCAGGCCAGTATCACGATCTCGGCGGTGTCGCCATTGCAGCCACGGAATCCTCCTCCGCGCCGGCGCCCGCGGATGTCGT
>CAXBBA010000269.1:0-4227 GCA_963973805.1 uncultured Halieaceae bacterium
CTACCAGCTGTACAAGGCGCCGCCGCCGCGGACCGGGGCGGTGCCCTGCGAGGACGACCCGGAGCTCATGGCGGCCTATGACCAGGTCGCCGCTGGCAAGGCGATGGATGCATCGCGGGTGGAAGACCTGCTGAGCGCCTACCCCGACGAGTGGTTGCTGCGGGTGGAGCTCCTGCGCCAGCACGGCGAGGCGCTGTCGCCGCCGTTGGTGCAGCGCGTCGTGGCGGAGCTGGAGTCATCCCAGGGGGAACCCCAGTACCGCCGCGCCCTGGCTCTGGTCCTGCCCGAGTACCTGTAGACGAAGAACGCGGTGATCGAGGCGGGGGAGCAGGCTTGTTCCCTTGAGTGTTGCTCAGTACTATTAAGCGGCACTCAATTATCGTCCCGGAGATCATCGTGTCCCTTGATTTTGACAGCGCCCGTCTGCCCAACCCGAACATCACCGAAGAGCACGAGGCCTGGCGCACCCAACTGCGGCGTTTTATCGATACCGAAATCGCACCCTTTGCGGAAGAGTGGGACGAAGCCGGTCATATTCCCGAAGACCTCTGGCCCAAGGCGGCGGAGGTCGGGCTGCTGGGCATGAGCTACCCCGAAGCCTATGGCGGCATCTCCGAAGGCATTGACTGCTGGCATGGCTGGATCACCAACGAAGAGCTGAATCGCTTCGCGGTGGGGGGCGTGCCCGCATCCCTGATGGTCCACGGCATCGGTCTGCCGCCGGTGATCAACTGGGGCAGTGAGGCGATGAAGCAGGAAGTTGCGGTGCCGGTGCTGGCCGGACGGAAGCATATCGCCCTGGGGATCACGGAGCCCGGCGGCGGGTCCGACGTGGCGAACCTTCGCAGCACCGCAGTGCGCGACGGCGACTCCTACGTCGTCAACGGATCCAAAACCTACATCACCGGCGGCATGCGCGCCAACTGGGTGTCCACCGCGGTGTGCACCGGTGGCGAAGGGCCCGGTGGTGTCTCCATGCTCCTCATTCCGACGGATGCCCCGGGCTTTTCCCGCACCGCGCTGGATCGCAAGCAGGGCTGGTGGGCCTCGGACACGGCGACGCTTTACTTTGACAACGTGCGGGTGCCGGCGGAGAACCTCATCGGTGAAGAGAACAAGGGCTTCCAGGTGATCATGACCAACTTCAACAGTGAGCGCATGTTCATGGCTTCGGCCATGGAGGCCCTGGGTCGCGTGTGCCTCGAAGAGGCGGCAGCCTGGGCCCGGGAGCGCAATACCTTCGGCAAGCGCCTGGCGGATCACCAGGTGATCCGGCACAAGATCGCCCAGATGAAACAGAAGCTCAATGCGACCCAGGCCTATATTCGCATGTGCTACGAGAGCATCGAGGCGGGGCATCCCAATCCGGGCGATATCGCGCTGCTCAAGGTGCAGGCCAGCGAAACGCTGGAGTTTTGTGCCCGGGAAGCGATGCAGATCCTCGGTGGTATCGGCTACATGCGCGGTAATCGTGTGGAGCGCATCTATCGGGAAGTCCGCGTCAATGCGATCGGTGGGGGTTCGGAAGAAATCATGCGGGACCTCGCTTCCCGCCAGTACGGGTTGTAGGCGATGACGATGAAGCTGTGGCACTGCGTAGGCGCCCGCTCGCTGCGCGCTCTGTGGGCTCTGGAAGAGCTGGGGCTGGATTACGAGCTGGAGGTGATGCCGTTCCCGCCCCGGATGTTCCAGCGCGACTTTCTCGAGGTGAACAGCCTCGGGACGATTCCCTATCTGCAGGATGGGGACCTGAGCATGACCGAGTCCTGTGCCATCCCTCACTACCTGGCTACGCGCCCTGGCAATGAACACCTGGCCCTGCCCGTGGATCATCCCGAGTATGGCGCGATGCTCAACTGGAGCTACCACGCGGATGCCACGCTGACCTTCCCCCAGACCATTGTGCTGCGCTACACGGTGCTCGAACCCAGTGCAGAGAAGAAAGGCGTGGCGGACGACTATGCGAAGTGGTTCATCGCCCGCCTGCGGCGTCTGGATGCGGCGCTGGAAACCCGTGAATACCTGGTGGGTGACCGCTTCACCATCGCCGACATCAACGTGGGTTACGCACTCTACCTGGGGCGGGACCTGAAGCTCCACGAACGTTATAAACCCCGGACCCTGGCCTATCTTGAGCGTCTTATGGCCCGGGATGCGTTTCGCCGCGCCGATGCCCTGGGGCGGGAAAACAGCGACAGCGCCTGAATAACTCCGGGTTGGCGCCCCCTCCTCTCCGGTGGCCCCGGAGCGGGGGCGTGTCCAGCCCCGGTCCGTGAACAAGAGGAAGCAAGCATGAATGCAGCCGTTAAGGAACTGGAAGACTTTCGCCGTGAGGTGGCCGCATGGCTGAAGGCCAACAAGCCGCAGGATCCGGGCTTCCTGTTGCCCCAGTCCTTCATGGAGGTCGGCACGGAGCAGCAGGTCGAATTCCTCCGGGAATGGCAACACAGGGTCTGGACCGCGGGTTATCTGGGCATGGCGTGGCCGAAGGAATACGGTGGTCAGGGCGTCGATGCGGTGTACCAGTCCATCGTCGATCAGGAAATGCGCCGTCAGGGAGTGCCGATCTGCTTCAACGTGATTGGTCTCGGCTGGGCCGGGCCGCTGATTAATGACATCGGGACGGAAGAGGAGAAGTCCCGCTACCTCAAGGGCATTCTCAGCGCTGAGGATATCTGGTGCCAGGGTTTTTCCGAGCCGGATCACGGCTCGGACCTGGGCAACGCCCGCACCCGCGCGGAACGTGACGGAGACAGCTGGGTGATCAACGGCACCAAGATCTGGACGACCCTCGGCAACTACGCCAAATATATGATCCTGCTCGCGCGCACGAATCCCGCCGCGGAGCGCAAGTATGACGGTCTGTCTTTTTTCCTCGCGCCCATGCAGGCGAGCGGCATCGAGACGCGCCCCATACGCAAGCTCACCGGGGAGTACGGCTTTACCGAGACCTTCTTCACGGACGCCCGCATTCCCGCAGACTGTCTCATGGGCGATGAGGGGGATGGCTGGAAGATCGCCATGCAGACCCTGCAGTACGAGCGCGGTGCCGAGGCGGGCGCTGCCGGTGGCCTCGCCTTTGTACGCATCGTTATCGACGATCTGGTGAAGCAGCTGCGGGACCTGCGCCGCGGCGACGCGGGGGTCCTTGATGACCCCCTTATGCGCGATGAACTCGTGCGCCTGATCATGGAAGAAAAGGCCATTGCGCTGGGCGACCGGCGTTCGGCGATCCCCGCGCTGACCAGCGACTACCCCCTGTCCCTGCCGCTGTCCAACAAGCTGCGCTGGACCGAGTACACGCGGCGCATGCGCCAGTTCGCGATCAACGCCCAGGGCGCTGATGGCGCGCTGTATGTGGGCGATGACCGGGCCCGGGAAGGCGGCTTTTGGCAGCGCGCCTATCTCAATAGCTTCTCCGCCACCATTGGCGGTGGCACCAGCCAGATTCAGGCCAACATCATCGCCGAGCACGTGCTCGGCCTGCCGAAGTAAGGAGATTCCCATGTCAGTGATCGGAAACACGGCCCTGAGTTTTGACGACGAGCAGGCAATGCTCCTGGACTACGCGCGCAGCTTCTGTGCCGACAAGGGCATCCCCACCGCGCGGATGCATCTCGAGACCGAGCATGAGCACGACGAGTCCCTGTGGCAGGAGATCGTGGCCATGGGTTGGACCGGCATCGGCCTGCCCGAGTCCGTTGGCGGGGCGGGGCTGGGCATCGGTGCCGCTGTGCCCGTGCTGGAGAGCATGGGACGGGTGCTGATGGGTACGCCCCTGATGTCCTCATTGCTCGCCGCCCAGTTGCTGCTGCGCGCCGGGGGTGAGGCGAGCGCGAAGATTCTGGAGTCCATCGCCGCCGGTGCGATGGCGTCGGTGGCGCAGCTGGAATCCGAGAGCTGGTACGCCGGGCCGGGGGACACGCAGCTGGACGCCAATGGCCGCCTGCAGGGGCGCAAGCGCATGGTGATGGATGCGATGCAGGCGCGCTGGATTGTGGTCTGCCTAAGCCACGAGGGTGGCCCGGCTCTGGCGGTGGTGGACTCCACCACGCTGGCGGGGGATGCCCGTGCGCCGCGCCAGCTCATGGACCTGACGCACCGCGCTGCCGATCTCGAGCTGCGGGACGTGGAGCCCGCCCTGCTGCTCAGCGGGGAGCAGGTGGCCTCGGCGCTGCGCGACTACGAACTGCTGGGGGCCTTGCTTGTGGCGGCGGAGAGTACGGG
>CAXBBA010000270.1:0-4225 GCA_963973805.1 uncultured Halieaceae bacterium
CGCCCTGCACCGGGGTCTGGTCGCGGCGCTGCATCAGGCGCCGCTCCAGAGCCAGGGTGTCCACCACCGGCAGTAGCAACGGCGCACCCAGCACCGCCTTGCTCGCGCGATTCAGAAACGCCATGTCCAGCGCCGCGTTGTGAAACACCAGCACCGAACCCGTCGCCGCGCGCAGCAGGGCGCCGAGAGCCTCCTGCAGCGTGCCCCCTCCTTCCGCCAGCTCACAGTCCCGCAGGCGATGCACCGTCGCGCTCTGGCCCACGCTGCCACGATTGCGAATCAGATGGTGCTCGGCACAACCCAGGAGAATTTCGTGACGACGCACGCGCACCCAGCCGAGGCTGAGCAGCTCCGCCGCACTGGGATCCAGCCCGGACATCTCGGCATCGCAGACCAGGAACTCCACCTCGCCCACGGGTGTGCGCCGGGATGGGGGGCGGCTCCAGGCCCGGCGCAGCTCCGGCGCCGGCGATGCACGACGCTTCCAGCGCCAGCGCCGCAGCTGCAGGGACCACATCAGCCCATGCCCGCGCGATAGCGCTGGCGCACGGCGGACTGCGCCTCGTCGATGATGGTGAAGGCATCGCGCAGCTGTTCCCGCGCCAGGCGCGGCAGGCTCCGGGGATTCACGTAGTTGTCGGGCTTGTCCCCCGCCAGCACCTGCTCGCACTGGTGCTGCATGCGCACGCGCTGCACGTAATGCAATGCGTCGCTGAGATTGCGCGAATCCATCATGGTCATGTGGCCCGCCTTCGCCATGGCGGTCAGCCGCGCCTCCGTGTTCACCTCGGGCAAGCCGTGGGCCAGGGCGTGCAAGCGCGCGATCTCCGTCACCGGCAGCACCCCCCGCTTCTTGATATCGAGGCTGGCGCGATGCTCCCCGTCGCGGTCCACCACAAAGCGACGGAAGATGCCCAGGGGCGGACGGGAGTCCAGGGCATTTGCCGCCAGCGCCGCCTGGAAGATCGAATTGCTCTGAGCCTGGCTCAGCATGACCTTCTGCAGTTCGCCGGCGAGCGCGAACTCGCCGTGCAGGGCCCGAATGTCGAAGAAGATGCTCACGCGCATCACGGCGTCATTGGTGGGAGTGCGGGCCCAGCCGCGCACCGTGTCCTGCCAGGCACCCAGGCGCTGGCGCCACGCATCCGTGGTCGCCATGACGCCACCGGGACAGTACTTGTAGCCGCAGGCGGCGAGCCCATCGCAGACCCGCGTCGCCAGTTCCCGGTACCACCCCAGGTCCTCGTCCGCCACGCTGTCATCAATCACGATGCCGTTGTCCTGGTCGGCGCCCAGCAGTTGCTCAGCGCGCGCCTGGGAGCCAAAAGCCAACCAGGCCCAGGGAGCCGGCGCCGGTCCCAGCTCCTCCTCTGCAAGGGTGATGAGGCGCACCGCCACGGCGTCGGATATCGCCGTGAGAATCTGCGAGACCTGTTGCGCAGGCATGCCCCCGTTCACCCAGTGCACCATCAGATCTGCCATGCCCGACACCAGCTCCTGAATGCCGGCGGCGCTGGTCTGGCGGGAGATATGCTGGACGAGATAGACGGGATCGTCACGCCGGGCGAGGATCAGGTCCGAGGTGGTAACGATGCCCGCCAACTCCCCGTCCTCGAGCACCGGCAAGTGATGGTAGCTGCGCTGGGTCATGAGCAGCGTCGTTGCAAACAGCGACTGTCCGGCATCGATGGACTCCGGGTCCGGTGTCATGACCTCACGCACGGGGGATTGCACATCCCTCCCCGCGGCGAGGACCCGGGTGCGCAAGTCCCGGTCCGTCACGATCCCCAGCAGCGCCTCACCCTCGACCACAAAGGCGGAGGATACGCGGCGATCGGCCATGGCCATGGCGACCCGCTGCACGCTGGCGTCGGGTGCCACGGTCAGGAGATCCCGGCTCATTACCGTACGCACGGGCTCCAGCATGGTGTTCGGTTCGGGCTGGTACCGCGCCGCACGGCGCAAACGCCGGCTGCGCTGGGTGCTGAAGTGCCGGTCGAAGGAACGGTTCGCCCGACGCAGCTCCTGGTACGCCTCGTCGGGCAGGCGATAGACAAGGGCGTCTTCGATCACCAGGGCGAGCACGTCCCCGCGGTCCGCGTTGAGACCGCCGATATGGAAGCTCTCGCCCTCTCCCAGGCGATCCAGGAGCTTGTTGTCCGTGTCGCGGATATCCACGGCGCCGCTGCGCAGAATGCGCAGGCCGGGATTGGGGCTGTGAACATCGAAACGCTCACCGTGGGGGTGATAGGCAATATGCAGCTGCCCGAGAGCCTGATTCAGCAACTCATCATCGAGTTCGTTGAATGGCAGGGATCCCCGCAGGAACTCCCGCACATCATCCAGTTCGCCGTGATCGCCGCTGACCGGGCTCTCGCTCATTGCGACGCGTGCTCCGGCTGCAGAAACGCGGTGGACGCTTCGGCGTAGTACGCCGTGCCCCGCCGCGACAGCACCAGGCGAAGGCGCTCCCGGGGTCCCGGCGGCGCTGCCAGCAGCAATCGCCAGCGCTGACCTGAGTCGTCGGTAGCCACCATGGCGCGGGGACCGGGATCACCCTCGGGGGACGCCACGGACAGCAATACCGACTCCAGGTCATGGGACGCCTCGAGCACCATGGCTGCAGCGGCGCTGTCATCAAAGCGCAGGGTCAGGCGCAGGTCATTGTTCTCGAGTTCGCAGAGCCCGCTCGCGTAGCGGCAGCTGCTCTTTTCCACCAGCGGATAGACCTCACCGGACTGGGGTGGCTGGGGCTTCTCGCCGACGAAGGTGCCGACGGCAAACCAAGCCAGGATCGCCAGAATCGGCGTCACCAGCATCGCGGTAATCACGTGGCGATTCTTGAACATCAGGACTCCTTGGCAAAGACACCGCCCCATTGTGCCCGGCGGCGGAAAATAAAAAAGGGGGGCACCGTGTCCCGTGCCCCCCTGCAATCACCAGTGACCGACGTCACCGCTGCACGCTGCTCAATGGTCCGTGGCGGCTTCGGCACCGGCGGGGATACGAATGCTCTCCACCAGCTCCTGCACTTTCTCCGGAGGCTGCGCCGTGACCGCAGATATCCCGTAGGCGATCGCGAAGTTCACGATGGCACCCACTACGCCGAAAGCGTTGGGCTCAATACCCATGAACCAGTTCGCGGGCGAATCGCCGAGGAACGCGGTACCGGGGATGAACATGATGCCCTTGTGCTGGAACACGTAGAACAGCGTGACGCTGATGCCCGCGACCATGCCCGCGATGGCGCCTTCCTTGGTGATCTTCTTGCTGAAGATGCCCATCATGAGTGCGGGGAAGATGGACGATGCGGCCAGGCCGAAGGCCAGAGCCACGGTGCCCGCGGCGAAGCCCGGCGGATTGAGCCCCAGATAGCCCGCACCGGCAATGGCCACCGCCATCGCCATGCGCGAGGCGTTGAGCTCCGCCTTCTCGCTGATGTTCGGCGCGATCATGCCCTTGAGCAGGTCATGGGAGATTGCCGATGAGATAGCCAGGAGCAGTCCCGCCGCCGTCGACAGCGCCGCTGCCAGGCCTCCCGCCGCCACGAGGGCGATAACCCAGTTGGGCAGCTTCGCGATTTCGGGGTTGGCCAGCACCATGATGTCGTTGTCCACCTTGACCATTTCGTTCGTCTGGGGATCCGCGGAGTACTGGATCAGGCCATCGCCGTTCCGGTCTTCATACTGCAGCAGGCCCGTGGTCTCCCAGTTCTTGAACCACTGGGGACGGTCTTCGTAGGCCAGGTACTGGCCGGGTTCGGGTTCGATGGTCTGCATGAAGTTCAGGCGAGCCATGCCGGCGACCGCGGGGGCCGTCGTGTACAGGATCGCGATGAACACCAGTGCCCAGCCGGCGGAGGTACGCGCATCTTTCACCTTGGGTACGGTGAAGAAGCGGATGATCACGTGGGGCAGACCCGCGGTGCCGATCATCAGCGATGCCGTATAGGCAAACATGTTCAGCCCCGACAGGCGCACATTGGTCGTGTACTCCTTGAAGCCGAGGTCTGTGACGACCATGTCGAGACGGTCCAGGAGATAGACATCGGTGCCGGCCAGCGTGCTGCCCAGGCCGAGCTGGGGGACCGGATTACCGGTGAGCTGGAAGCTGATAAAGATCGCCGGGATGGTGTAGGCCAGGATCAGTACGCAATACTGGGCGATCTGCGTGTAGGTGATGCCCTTCATGCCGCCGAGCACGGCATAGACGAACACGATCGCCA
>CAXBBA010000271.1:0-4223 GCA_963973805.1 uncultured Halieaceae bacterium
ACAACTGGCCATTGAAGCCAAACTGCGCAGCGACCTGGGGAAAGGTGCGAGCCGCCGCCTGCGTCGCAACGCAGATGAAGTCCCCGCCATCATCTATGGCGCCGGCAAAGAACCAACGACTCTGACCCTGATCCGCAAGGACCTGGAAAAGGCCCTGGAGAACGAAGCATTTTTCTCCCAGGTGATCGATGTGAACATCGACGGCGACGTACAGCCGGCGATTCTCAAGGACCTGCAGCGTCACCCCGCCAAAGATCGCGTGACCCACGCGGACTTCCTGCGCGTAGACGCCAGCAAGCCGATCAAGGTCCACGTACCCCTGCACTTCATCAACGAAGAGAAGTGTCACGGCGTGAAGATCGAAGGCGGCATCATCGAGCACATGCTCGTTGAAATCGAAATCCTCTGCCTGCCCGGGGACATCCCCGAGTACATCGAAGTGGATATGCTCGAGGTGACCACCGCCGACATCATCCACATCTCGGACCTGAAGCTGCCCGAAGGCGTGACTTCCACGGCGCTGGCGCTGGGCGAAGATCACGACATGGCCGTAGCGTCTGTCGCGGCCAAGCGCGGCGGATCTGAAGAGGAAGACGAGGAGGCAGCTGCAGCAGAAGCTCCAGCGGCCGAGGGTGACGCCGAAGGCGGCGAAGAGTAAAACTCGCCCCTCCCCGATTTATCGGGGCGTCGAACCGAAAAGGGCAGCCTCGTGCTGCCCTCTTTCGTTAACGGGACCGATTGACAGGACAAGCACGCGTGGCGGACAACATCCAGCTGATCGTTGGCCTCGGCAACCCGGGAGCCCAGTACGAAGGCACGCGGCATAACGCCGGCGAGGACTTCGTCCGGGAACTCGCACGCCAGGGCGGTGGAAACTTTCGTGCCGAAGGCAAATACTTCGGCGAAAGCTGTGACCTGCTGTTTGCCGGCCACAAGCTGCGCCTGCTGATACCCACGACCTTTATGAATCGCAGCGGCAAGGCGGTGGCGGCGCTGGCGAACTTCTACAAGATCGAACCGCGGCAGATCCTCATTGCTCACGACGAACTGGATATTGCCCCGGGCCGGGCGCGCTTCAAATTCGACGGCGGCCATGGCGGCCACAACGGCCTGCGCGATATCGTACCCGCGCTCGGCAATCGCAAGGACTTTTACCGCCTGCGCATCGGCATCGGCCATCCGGGGTCGGCGAAGCAGGTCAGCAACTGGGTACTTTCCAGAGCGTCACCCCAGGACCGGGCGGCGACGGGCGCGGCCATCGACGAAGCACTGCGGGCCCTGCCCCTGCTCCTCGACGGCGACCTGACCAAGGCCATGACGCGTCTTCACAGCTTTGACGGGGCTACACCCCCGAACATTGATAACTGAACCGCGCTGCGGCGCGAAGGATGGGGCGGCAGCACCGCCGGAGAGCAAATTATGGGATTCAAATGTGGCATCGTGGGCCTGCCCAACGTGGGCAAATCCACCCTGTTCAACGCGCTGACCCGCGCCGGCATCGATGCAGAGAACTTTCCCTTCTGCACCATCGAACCGAACGCCGGTATCGTGCCCGTACCCGATCCGCGCCAGGCGAAGATCGCGGCGATCACCAGGCCCGAGAAGGAAGTCGCCACCACCATGGAGTTCGTGGATATTGCGGGCCTGGTGGCGGGCGCCAGCAAGGGCGAAGGCCTTGGCAACCAGTTTCTGGCGAACATTCGCGAAACCGACGCCATTGCCCATGTGGTGCGCTGCTTTGAAGATGACAACGTTATTCACGTTGCCAACGCGGTGGACCCCGCCGCAGACATCGAGATCATCAACACCGAACTGGCCCTGGCGGACCTGGAAAGCTGTGAAAAGCAGCTGGCCAAGGTCCTGCGGACGGCCAAGAGCGGCGACAAGGAAGCCGTTGCGATGAAGACCCTGCTGGAAGACAAGCTCATCCCCCAGCTCAATGAGGCCAAACCGGTGCGCGGCCTGACGCTGGATGACAACGAGCAGGCGCTGGTGAAGACGCTGTTCCTGCTCACGGTCAAACCCACGCTGTACATCGCCAACGTGGACGAGGACGGACTGGAGGGCAATGCCCACGTCGATACGGTGAAAGCCATCGCCGCGGACGAAAACGCCGAGGTTGTGGTGATCTGCAACAAGCTCGAGTCCGAGATCGTTGAGCTCGAGGATGAAGAACGTGCGGAGTTCCTCGCCGACCTGGGCATGGAAGAACCCGGCCTGAACCGCGTCATTCGCGCGGGCTACAACCTGCTCAACCTGCACACTTACTTCACCTCCGGCCCCAAGGAAGTTCGCGCCTGGACCGTAAAAGTGGGCTCAACGGCGCCGGAGGCTGCCGGCGTTATCCACACCGATTTTCAGAAGGGGTTCATTCGCGCCGAAGTCATCGGCTACGAGGACTTTGTGGCGTACAACGGCGAACAGGGTGCCAAGGAAGCGGGAAAATGGCGCCTGGAAGGCAAGGATTACGTGGTGCAGGACGGGGATGTGATCTTCTTCCGGTTCAACGTCTGAGCAACGGAAACGTCCCCGGCAAACAGGCACCCCAAACTCCGGGCCGTCCCCCCGGGCGAGAGCGCGGGGACGACGGGCGCACCCCGCCCCCGGGGCGCCACGTCGATAAATTTTACACTTTCTAACCCCGGGCTTGCCTATGCGCCGCCCGGGAGCCAACAAAAGAAAATAACTAGCTGATATATTTCCATTTAGAGAAAATTGGCCCCTTTATTGCTTTGTATTTCTCACAAGTTCCAATTTGTAGAGAGATCGTATTCAATCCATGAAGAAACTAGTCACCGCAGCAACCCTGTTCATCGCCGCGAGCGCGTTCACCAGCGCCATCCAGGCAGCCCCGATCAGCTGGAGCACGCCCTTCGATAGCACGGGAAGCACCGATGTCGTCAATAACGGCGTTTTCGTAGAAGCCTTCAACATGGGGGCAGGCGCCTCCGACGTGACGGTAAACAGCGTCGACTTCACAGCGACAAACGCCATTCTGAACAAATCGTCGAGCACCAGCTTCCTCAGCGGCGCGACGAGCGGCGACAGCGCCTATGACGACCTGCTGGACAGCCTAGACTTTGGCAACGGCACCTCCCACAGCATTGAGATTGGTGGCGGCGATCTGAAGATCGGCACCACGTACACAATTCAGGCCTGGTTCACAGACCTGCGCAGCTGCTGCAATGGCCGCACCATGGTCCTGGGCGATGGCGGCGCGAACACCGTCGACATCAATGCCTCAGGCGCCGGCCTGGGCCAGTTCGCCATTGGCACCTTCGTCGCCGATGCCGGCACCCAGACGCTGTCCCTGGCATCACCGGGCTTCGGCAACGTGCACCTGAGCGCCTATCAGGTACGGGAAGTGCCCGCTCCTGCGACGTTGGCGCTGATGGGGCTGGCCCTTCTGGGATTCGGGATTCGCCGACGCGCCTGAGTCTCTCCCAGCTCCAAACACAAACGCCGCTTCCTGCGGCGTTTTTTTTTGCGCCACTCGATTTGCACCCCGCCTCACCACGGGGCCGCAGGCAGGAACAGGACTGTGCCTCGGTTCAAGTTTTGACCGACCAGCGGTACTTTTTGCCGCTCAGGGGTGCGAAGCTACGACTTTGACGTTATGCGGGAAGGGACGGGCAGCCACCGAGCGCGCCTCCTCCCATTCAGTGCGAGAAAACTCCATGGCCTTCCAGCAGAACGTACACAACTTCCGGGCTTTCGCCATTCTCGGCGTCGTCGGTGCCCACTCCCTGCAGAACTTCTCCTGGGAGTCCGGCTCGCTGCTGTTTATCTGCCTGGATACGCTCTTCAACCAATCCACAATCTGGTTTGCATTCATTGCGGGATACTTATTCCAGGCCCTGAGCGGGCGCTATCAAACCGGGTCCTACTACCGCAAAAAGATCGTCAATGTGCTCACGCCCTATGTGCTGTGCTCGATTCCGGCTCTGGTGGTGGCAATATTCTTCATTCCCCAGGAGATGCCGGCCGGCTTCGGGGATTACGGCGCATTCAAACAGGCGCTCCTGTTTCTCGTCACAGGCAAGCACCTGGCCCCCTACTGGTACATACCGATGATCACGGTGATCTTCGTCCTGGCGCCCCTGCTCATCTTCACAGACCGACATCCACGCCTGTACTGGGCACTTCTGTTGCTCATACCGCTGTCGGGATACCTGGGCCGCGACGGACTTCTGATTCACACCGCCCTGCCCCCCTATTTCAGC
>CAXBBA010000272.1:0-4222 GCA_963973805.1 uncultured Halieaceae bacterium
GGCCTACGATATTGGCTACGGAGGTCTGGACCATGTGCTGGCCACGGGGGCCAACATCAATATTCTGGTGCTGGACACGGAGGTCTATTCGAACACGGGGGGGCAGACATCGAAGGCCACGCCGCGCGGCGCCGTCGCGAAGTTCTCTGCCGGGGGCAAGGTGGTGGCGAAGAAGGACCTGGCCCTGCTGGCCATGGAGTACCCCGACGTCTACGTCGCCCACGTTGCCTACGGAGCGAAGGACACGCAGACGCTCAAGGCCTTCCTCGAGGCAGAGGCCCACGACGGGCCGTCGCTGATCATCGCCTACAGCCCCTGCATTGCCCACGGCGTCGACATGTGCCACAACCACCGCCAGCAGGACATGGCAGTTAAAAGCGGCCACTGGCCCCTGTTCCGCTTCAATCCCGCGCGGATCGGAAATGGGCAGAACCCGCTGCAGCTGGATTCGAAGGCGCCGTCGATTCCCTACCGCCAGTACATGGAATCGGAAACGCGCTTCGCCATGCTCTGGCACAGCCACCCGGAAGATGCGGATCGTTTTGCCCAGCAGGCGCAGAGCGAGATCGACCAGCGCTTTGCGCACTACAGGCAGCTCGCGGCCATGGAGTGGAGCGAGGGGGAGACCCTGAGCGCCGCCAGCGCGCAGCTGCGCAAGAAAAAACGACCGGCGGATGGTGCCGGGGAGGCCTGACATGGTGGATCTGAGCACAAGTTATCTGGGCCTTGCCCTCAAGAACCCGCTGGTTCCCTCGTCGTCGCCCCTCACGGGGGCTCTGGACAGTGCGCGGCGCCTCGAAGACGCCGGTGCTGCCGCGATTGTGATGCCCTCGCTGTTCGAGGAAGAAATCGTGGCGGAGCAGGAGCGCCTGGACCGGTTCTTCGAAGGGCAGGCGATCGGCCACGGCGAGGCCGACAGTTTCAGATCGTTACCGGCCGACTACCGCTCCCGGGAGGAGGCCTACCTCGCAACGCTCCAGTCCCTGAAGAGCAGCCTGTCGATACCGGTGCTGGCCAGCTTGAACGGGGTAACGCCCGGCGGTTGGCTCGATCACGCCTCGGACCTTCAGGAGGCGGGCGCCGACGCCCTGGAGCTCAATGTGTACTATCTTGCCGGCGACCCCCGGGAAACTGGCGCGCAGGTAGAGCAGCGCTATGTCGATGTGGCCTCGGCCCTGGCCGCCCACGTGACCATTCCCTTCGGGATGAAGCTCACGCCCCAGCTCACCGCGCCCATCGCACTGGTCGAGAGGCTGCGAGGCGCGGGTGCCGGGGCTGTCAGCCTGTTCAATCGCTTCTACCAGCCCGATATTGACCTCGACACCCTCGACGTCGTCCCGCAGCTTGCCCTCTCCACACCGGAGGAGGCCCTGCAGCGGATTCGCTGGACCGCAATGTTGTTTGAACGGGTCGATTGCGACATTGCCGTTACCGGCGGCTTCCACCGGGCCGAGGATGTGGTCAAGGCCCTGCTCGCGGGTGCAGACGTCGTGCACCTGTGCAGCGTGCTGCTGCGGGAAGGTCCCCAGGTGCTCGCAGAGATCCTCTCGCAGCTTCAGGGGCTGCTGGAGCAGCGGGAGTATGATTCCGTGGCTCAGCTCAAGGGTAGCCTCAGCCAGCGCCGGTCCCCGGACCCCGCCGCCTACGCCCGGGCTAACTACCTGAATGTGCTACAGAATTACCGCGCGCCATCCGGCGTGTTGGCCTGAACCGCCGGGCGGAGCCCCCGCGTCGCCACCCGCGTGGTCGAATTCAGCAAAGAGGCGGTTGACTCCCCCTGGGGGCATCTATATCATGCCGCCTCCTTTTTTAGGGGTGGTCTGCTGTGCCGCCGATTTGCCTTCCGATGAGCCTGTGGGGTTTTCGGGTTCGCCAATCGGTAGATGTCAGCTACCAGATCCCGTATTTGAGTGGAGTTCCAGATTTAATGGCAACGATCAATCAGCTCGTGCGCAAGCCGCGCAAGCGCAAGGTCGAAAAAAGTGACGTTCCCGCGCTGCAGGGCTGCCCCCAGCGTCGCGGTGTTTGCACCCGCGTTTACACGACGACCCCCAAGAAGCCCAACTCCGCACTCCGCAAGGTGTGCCGTGTTCGCCTGACGAACGGCTACGAAGTGTCCTCCTACATCGGTGGTGAAGGCCACAACCTGCAGGAACACAGCGTGGTGCTGATTCGCGGCGGTCGTGTAAAGGACCTGCCCGGTGTGCGATACCACACGGTGCGCGGCAGCCTCGACACCTCCGGTGTTGCGGATCGCAGAAATGGTCGCTCCAAGTATGGCGCCAAGCGTCCCAAGTAAGACGCGCTCTGCATGATTTGGCCTGCCCCCAGGGGCAGGCAAAACGGCCGGCGAAATGCTGGTCGCCAAGGGCCAAAAGCCCGATGACAACGTAGTAAGGCCGGATCTCTGCCGCCCCCCGCCTTTTAGTGGCAGGTCGGTGTCCGGATAGCCTGAAGAAGATAGGAATCAACCATGCCCAGAAGAAGAGTGGTAGCTAAGCGTGAAGTGCTGCCTGACCCCAAATTCGGCAACGCAACGCTCGCGAAGTTCATGAACCACGTAATGGTCAGCGGCAAGAAGTCCGTGGCCGAGAGCATTGTGTACGGCGCCCTGGATATTGTGCAGGAACGCGCTGGCAAGGACCCCATTGAAGTATTTGATGAGGCCCTCGAAAACATCGCACCCATGGTCGAAGTCAAATCCCGCCGCGTTGGTGGTGCGACCTATCAGGTGCCCGTAGAAGTACGCCCGTCCCGTCGTGTGGCTCTGTCCATGCGCTGGCTCGTGGAGTACGCCCGGAACCGTGGTGAAAAGTCCATGCGTCAGCGTCTCGCCGGCGAGATCCTGGACGCATCCCAGGGCAAGGGCAACGCGGTCAAGAAGCGTGAAGACGTGCATCGCATGGCGGAAGCCAACAAGGCATTTTCGCACTTCCGGTTCTGATTCAGACCAACTTCTTTATACGAGGACTTTAAGGTGGCTCGCAAAACTCCGATTGGCCGTTATCGCAACATCGGTATCTGTGCACACGTCGACGCGGGTAAGACCACGACGACGGAGCGCGTTCTTTTTTACACGGGTCTTTCCCACAAGATCGGTGAAGTACACGATGGTGCCGCCACCATGGACTGGATGGAACAGGAGCAGGAGCGTGGTATTACCATCACCTCTGCTGCGACCACCTGTTTCTGGCAGGGCATGGACCAGCAGTTCCGAGGACGAGTTCAAGGGCGTCGTTGACCTCGTGAAGAACAAGGCCATCCTCTGGAGCGAAGAGGACATGGGCATGACCTTCGAGTACGCAGACGTACCCGAAGACATGGTCGACGAAGTCGAAGAGATGCGTGAATTCATGATCGAGTCCGCCGCGGAAGCGACGGATGAACTCATGGAAAAGTACCTCGAAGGCGGCGAGCTTACCGAAGAAGAAATCAAGGAAGGTATCCGAGCGCGTACCCTGGCGAACGAGATCGTTCCCGTGCTGGGTGGCTCCGCATTCAAGAACAAGGGTGTGCAGGCCATGCTGGACGCCGTGATCGAGTACATGCCCGCGCCGACGGAAGTTAAGGCCATCGAGGGTACGCTCGAAGACGGCGAGACCGTAGAGCAGCGTGCCGCGGACGACGATGCGCCGTTCTCAGCGCTGGCATTCAAGATCGCAACGGACCCCTTCGTGGGCACGCTGACGTTCTTCCGCGTTTACTCCGGCAAGCTCGAGAGCGGTACCGCCGTGTACAACTCGGTGAAAATGAAGAAAGAGCGCGTCGGTCGTATGGTGCAGATGCACTCCAACAGCCGGGAAGAGATCAAGGAAGTGCTTGCAGGCGATATCGCTGCGGCGGTGGGCCTGAAGGACGTGACCACGGGTGACACACTGTGCAGTCAGGACCAGCCCATTGTGCTGGAGCGCATGGAGTTCCCGGAGCCTGTGATTTCTGTGGCCGTGGAGCCCAAGTCCAAGGCGGACCAGGAAAAGATGGGCATCGCCCTGGGCAAGCTCGCCCAGGAAGATCCGTCCTTCCGCGTGAAGACCGACGAAGAGACTGGCCAGACCATTATCTCCGGCATGGGTGAGTTGCACCTGGACATTATCGTTGACCGCATGCGTCGCGAGTTCAGCGTTGAAGCCAACATCGGTAAGCCCCAGGTGGCCTACCGTGAAGCGATTCGCAACACGTCCGAGATCGAAGGCAAGTTCGTACGTCAGTCCGGTGGTCGTGG
>CAXBBA010000273.1:0-4210 GCA_963973805.1 uncultured Halieaceae bacterium
CTTTGTTGTGCATCAACACACCGTTGTAAGGAATCGCATCGTAGACCTCGAACTGGAGGTCCGGTGCCCGGTCGCCGAGCAGGCGGATGAACATATCCGGATACTCACCGAAACGCGGCACCCACTCTTCACGCACCACGTCTGTTTTCAGAATGCCGATTTTCACCGCGAATCTCCCCCGCAAGCGCGACGAGTCTACGGAGCCTTACCCCGGCCTGTCCATAACCCCCGGGCGCTGCCATCGTATTGGGGTACCATTCGTCCATGACAATACTCCCCGGGTCCCCGCAACAGGGACCGACCTCACCCAGCTCATTCATTGCGGACGCCGCGCGCCGGTTCAGGCGCTGCAGGTCCCTGGTCCGCCGCCTGGCGGTGTTGCTGACCGTGGCTGCTGCGACCACGGCGGGGGCGGCCACCGGGGGTGGCGGCTTTGCGGGCACGCCCGTCTGTGCCGAATGCCACAGCGAGGAACACGCGCAGTGGCAGGGTTCCCACCACGACCTGGCGATGCAACGCCCCACGGACTCGTCCGTGCTCGGAGACTTCAACGACGCCACCTTCGAACACTTCGGCGTGACCTCGACGTTCTTCAAACGCGACGGCAAGTTCTGGGTGCGCACCGACGGCCCCGACGGCGAACTGCAGGACTTCCCCGTGGAATGGGTTTTTGGCGTGTATCCGCTGCAGCAGTACCTGCTGCCCCTGGACCGGGGACGCCTGCAGGCCCTGTCCATCGCCTGGGACAGCCGTCGCGAGGACGAAGGCGGCCAGCGCTGGTACCACCTGTATCCCCAGGAGGCGATGCCCCACGACGACCCCCTGCACTGGACCGGCCCGTACCTGAACTGGAACACGCGCTGCGCCGAATGCCACAGCACGGACGTGCGCAAGAACTACGACGCGGGCACCCGCAGCTTCGCCACGACCTTTCGCGAGGATGACGTGGGCTGCGAAGCCTGCCACGGACCCGGCGCCGCCCACGTGGAGCGCGCCCGCGCCGGCACCCTGGAAGGCGCGGAGCACGGCGCCTTCCCCCTGTCCCTGGCGGCCCGGGGACGCTGGGTCTTTGACGAGGACGCCCCCATTGCCCGCCGCAGCGATCCCGCAGACACACAGCCGGTGCTGGATACCTGCGGCCGTTGCCACGCCCGCCGCGGCACCCTGGGCGATGCCTACCAGTACGGTCGGCCGTTCGCCGACACGCACCGACTGTCCCTGCTGGGCGAGCCGCTCTACCACCATGACGGCCAAATTCTGGATGAGGTGTACGTCTACGGCTCGTTTTTGCAGAGCCGCATGTACCAGGCAGGTGTGGTCTGTGCGGACTGTCACGAACCCCACTCCACGGCCCTTCGCGCCGACGGCAACGGGGTGTGCAGCCAGTGCCACCGGGCATCGGTCTTCGACGCCACCGAACACCACGGCCATCCCGCAACATCCCCGGGCGCCCAGTGCGTCAACTGCCACATGCCCGAGACCACGTACATGGGCGTGGACGCGCGCCGGGATCACTCCATGGCCATCCCCCGGCCAGATCTGAGCATCACCATTGGCACACCCAACGCCTGCACCGGCTGCCACGAAGACAAGAGCGCCGACTGGGCGCTGGAGTCCCTGCGCGAGCGCGGCGTGGAGTTTCGCGACACGAGCCGTCATCGCGCAGCGGTGATGGCGGCGGTACACGGGGGCGATACGCGCGCCGTACCGGCCCTGGCGGAGCTGGCGGCGGACCCCCAATCCCCGGCAATCTGGCGGGCTACGGCGCTGGAGGGCGCGGCGACCATGGGTGATGGCAATGCGCTTCGCCTCGCCCAGACCCTGCTGACGTCCGGGGATTCCCTGCTGCGCGTCAGCGCCGTGCGGTCGCTCCAGACCCTGCCTGTGCAGCAGCGCTTTGGCCTGTTACGCCCCCTGATGGAAGACCCGGTGCTGGGCGTGCGGATGGAGGTGGCCGTGGGCCTGGCCGACGTCCCCCTCGGGGAGTTGCGCGACGAAGACCGGACTGCACTGCTGGCACTGTTCGATGAATACCGCCGCACCCAGGCGGAGCACGCCGACATGCCGTCGATTCAGTTGCAGCTGGGACTCTTCCACCTGGCCCGGGGGGACTTGCCCGCCGCCGAGGCTGCCTATCGTGAAGCGCTGCACCTCAATCCCCAGCTCGTCCTCGCTCACCTGAACCTCGCGGACCTGCTGCGCGCGACCCAGCGCGACGACGAGGCCCGGGAGCAGTTGCACACCACCCTTGGGATTGCGCCGGACAATGCGGACGCCATGCATGCCCTGGGCCTGCTCGAAACCCGCGCCCGCCAGTGGGATGAGGCCCTGCGCTGGCTGGGCCGCGCCGCCGAGCTTGAACAGGGCGGCTCGCGCTACCGCTTCGTCTATGCCATTGCGCTCCACGATCTCGGGGACCCGGCCAAAGCGCTGGTGGTGCTGCAACGCCTGCATCAGGAGCTACCCGGGGACGAACAGGTACTCGTCGCGCTGGCCCGATACAGCGCCGAGGCGGGCAACCGGGACGCCGCCCGTCGCTACATGGCACGCCTGCTGCAGCTGGCCCCGAACAATCCCCAGTACCGGCGCATGGCCGAATCCCTGGGATCCTAGATTCCGGCGCGTCAGTGCAGCGTGGCGCCGCTGCGCGAGGATTCCCGGGGCAACGAGTGGAGCGGTGCCCGGGGGCTGTCGATGTGGCGCATACCCTCGATCTTCAGACGTCGGCGTCCCCGCGCGGCGGCCGCGCTATCGGCACCGTTGCGGGCCAGGTGCTCCAGCGTCGCATTCGCGCCCGCCACCACGATCAGCACCAGGCGGTCCTGGGATAACTGTCCCAGCAATTCCACCAGGGACAGCGCAGTGCGCACATAGCGGGCGATTTCGATGGCATCGCAGGCGGGATTGGCGATGAGATAGATGCCGGCGGCTTCAAGGGCGGAACCCGTGAGGTTCACCCGGTAGGGCGTGGCAGCGGGGGCCAGCTCCTCCAGGCGATCCAGGCTGTTACACCAGAGTTCTCCGGCGGCATCGGGTGATGCCATGAGCGAGCGCCGATGGTGCTCGCACAGAAAGTTTAGACGCATGCGGTTTCCCCACGATGTGATCTGTCGCAGGAAAACTTAATGCAAATCGTTATCGTTTACAACAACCGCTGACGAGAAACCCGCCTCAATCCCCCGGTGCAAAAACCAGCGTCGCGGTCACGGGTACAGCGGCGGTAATGGACTTCAGCCCCGCAATTTCGCGCAGCGCCTCAATTCCCTCCGCCAGTTTGAAGTCGGCGGCCTTCACCACCAGGGGCTCGCGCAACACGACCTGCAACGCACCGCCGTCCAGCGCCGTCACCATGACGAGCGCGGTCAGGGGCATTTCCACGCCATGGAGGTTCACGTGCAGCTGCAGCTCGGAGGTTGTGGTGGTTCCGGACTCCAGCGCCATCAGCGCCGGGGGCACTACCGCAGTGATCGTCGCCTGGGGGAAGTCCTGCGTATCGAACAGCATCTTGCGCATGCGCTCATTGCGGATGGGAATGAGCGACTCCACGCTGTCCAGATCAATGACCACGCGCGCGAGCCCGTCGTCCGCGACCGTGCCGGTCAGCGTCACAAAATGATGGAGCTCCGCGACCGCGCCATTCTTCACGGACATGAACTGCACCGTGGATTGCTGCGGGTCCAGCTCCCAGGCCGCCTGCGCCGCAACCGCGCCCCCGAGAGCAAATACCGCAAGCAGAGTAGAAATAACGCGGGTGATCATGTCAGGTTCCTGTCATCGATGGTTGGTGTAGATAGGCTGCGCCGGCTCAGGGCTGGAACGCAGCGAACTCCTCAGCGGTGGCATAGGACGTTTGCGTACCCTTGCCCGTGACGCTGTGGGATGCATAGCGCACCGCCTGCTCGATCGCGCGGTCGATCCCGTTCCCCCGGGCCAGTTCCGCCGCGAAGCAGCCGATAAACGCGTCGCCGGCACCGGTGGTGTCCACCGCATCCACGCTGGGCGCGGTGATGTGCTCCTTGTAGTCGCCATGCATCCACAGAGCGCCCTTGTCACCCAGGGTGACGATGAGATTTTTCAGGCCCTTGGCCAGAAGGAACTCCGCCGCAGCGGCGATCTCATCTACGGAGCCGACGGGCATACCCGTGAGAATCTCCAGCTCTGTCTCGTTGGGCACGAAGAAGTCACAGCGACAAGCATAGTCGATATCGAG
>CAXBBA010000274.1:0-4169 GCA_963973805.1 uncultured Halieaceae bacterium
TCGGCTGGCGCGGAGCCTACCGCGGCCTCGGCCTGACCATTGCACTCATCGCGCTGCCGGTGCTCGTCTTGCTATTGCGCGATCCCCCGCGGGTAAGGAACGAGGAACAAGCGACGGAAGACATGGGCGAGGCGAGGACCGATGCGGCGGCAGAAGGAACGGTTGCATCTGCCGTATGGGGCGTCACATTCAATGAGGCGGTCAGGACTTCGACGTTCTGGCTGATTCTGGTGGCGATCGGTGTGGGCGCGGGCTGCATGACGGCGGTCTTCACGCATGTGGTGCCCATGCTCCCCGATCGCGGCCTCGCCGCCACGCAGGCGACCACGGTGCTGGCGACGTTTTCCATTGTCACCGCCCTGTGGCAGGTGGGCGTAGGGTATTCCCTGGACCGCTTCGCCCGGCCCTGGATTGCGGCGCCGTTCTTCCTCATCGCCGTGGCAGGGCTATTATCCCACGCTGATCTTTGCGGGCACCTTGATGGGACTCGGGCTCGGTACGGAGTTCGCCATCCTGCCCTATTTTATCTCGCGCTACTTCGGTGTTGTGCACTACGGTGCCATTTCCGGAACCGTGTACGGGGTCATTCTGTTGATTCAGGGGTTGTCCCCCTACCTCATGGGGTTGTCCTTCGACTCCCGGGGTTCCTACGGGCCCGCCGTGACGGTGATCGGCTTTGGCCTGGCCTTCAGTGCCCTGCTGATCCTGCGCCTGCCGCGTTTTCCTGCACTGCGGGTGATACCGGTGTCTGGTCCCTGACTGGTTGGCGCATATATTGCTGAGTTTCAGCCTGTGTGCAGCGCCACCAATCTGATGTTTTGTCGCCTGAGGCAGGCGGTGGAGGCGGGAAGGCCGCTCTGGAGTTGATTCGGTGGATTGGGCGGTAACTGCCACCTGCTGTGGCCGCACTGTACATGGGCGTGCACGACGTATTTTGCACTAGCGCGGTGCGTTCGGTGGGAAAGTCCTATGGCTGAAGGTTTGCAATCCGGTACCAATGCGGGCAGCGTGCGGGGCGTCGGTGCATGGGCATTGACCAGATAGTTGCAGCGATTGGCAAATGCGCCTTGACTTATCCTGAAACTTCACAAACTATTCTGTTATGCGATACGGTATGTCACGAAGTGCAACACCGTGCATTCAGGACACCGCAAGTTTCTGGATACAGCGTACCGCCGTCGATTGTCGAGCCGGCGCCTGAAGGGGGAACACACCTCTTGGCGGCAGGCGGGGAATGTAAACGGGATTAGAACCCCGTCGCGTGCCACGGCACAGCGGTCGGGCGCTAATTTTCAACGAACACGAAGGGGAAGAACTGTGTCCAAAGAAATCAATTCTCGATTGTCACTGCCGTTACTGCTGGCTTCTGCGGTCTCGAGTGCGCTGGTGTCGACCAGCGCTGTCGCTCAGAACGAAACTGGCGGAACCCTCGAGGAGATCATCGTCCGGGCGAGGACCCAGGAGGTGAACCTCCAGGATGCTCCGGTGGCTGTGTCCGTACTCAGCGGCGACAACATCGTGAAGTCCAACATCCGCAAGCTCGATGACTTCAACGCCTACGTGCCTGGCCTGGTCGTGGCCAAGAATGACGGTGCCGGACGAGTGGTGAACATTCGTGGCGTCGGCTGGGAGACCGCCCAGACCCTGACCACACAGCCCAGCGTGCTGGCGTACATCGACGGAGTATTCCTGGCCAACCCGCTGGCCATGGGATTGTTCTTTGGCGAACTCGAGCGTATCGAGGTCTTTCGCGGTCCCCAAAACACGGAATTTGGTCAGGGCACCACCGGTGGCGCCATCAACCTCGTTACCAAGAAGCCGGAGCTCGACGGCGTCAAGGGCTACCTCCAGGGCGGTTACGGTACCTACAACGCCCAGGAGCTCCAGGGCATGATCAATGTGCCCCTGAGCGACACGCTGGCACTGCGCGTGACGGCCCAGTCCTTTGAGCGCGACGGATTTGCCGAAATCGAAGGCGGTGATCTCGACGGATATGAACTTGATGATGCCGACGCTCTCATGGGTAAGATCGGCTTGTTGTGGCAGCCCTCAGACCAGCTGTCCGTGAGGGCGCAGGTTGTTGCCCAGGACTCAGATCAGGGCGGCGCCGCGCAAAAGAACGTGGATGACCCGAACCCCGATATCCGGGAACTCACCCAGGACTATCCCAGCTTCTTCAAGCTCTCGAACACCAGCGCGTCGCTGATCGTCGAGTATGAAATCAATGACAAGCTGCAGTTCCGGTCGCTGACGGGTTACCAAGACCTTGAGAAGGAGCAGGGCGTTGACGGGGATCGCCTCACGGAAGACACCTTCGCTCTGGATCGACTTGGTTTCTACTCCTACGATAACTGGGATGTGCTGACCTTCTGGGATAACGAATCGGAGGCGATCAGCCAGGAGTTCGACTTCATCTACAGCGGCGAAAAGCTGTCGCTGACCGGGGGCATCTACTACCTGGAGCATGAAAACTCCAACTATTTCCTCGAGGCCACCGGTCCCGCACCGTTCGAGGATTACATCGACGCCCTCGCCAATCCCGGGCCGGACACCCTGCCGCCATTCCAGTCGGTCCTGAACTTTGTCGAAGACCGTACGGTGACCCGGACCAACAAGGCCATCTTCGGTCAGGCCACCTACGAGATCACGGACGACCTGATGGTGACCGCTGGCCTGCGTTACCAGGATGAAACCCTGGAAGACGAGGGTGAGCAGTTCTTCGGGGTCTTCGGTGGCTTCGCAAGCAAGCGCGACGTAGATGCAACCACCTGGAAGATCGGTCTGGACTACAGCGTCACCGATGACAATCTGGTCTATGGCCTGGTGTCGACGGGGTGGAAGAACGGCGGCAACAATGGCGGCGCCATAGATGCGGTCTATACGCCCGAGCGCTACGATCCCGAAGAGGTTATGGCATTCGAAATCGGCAGCCGCAACACGCTCCTCGACGGTCGGGCGCAGTTCAACGTGACCGCCTTCTTCTACGATCACGAGAACCTGCACTTCGTCTTTGAGGATCCGGTTCCCTTTGCAGGCGGTGTCGCCGCCATCCCCGAAACCGAGGAGTATGGCATCGAGACGGAGTTCCGCTATCAGATCAATGATGGCTGGAGTGTCGAAGGCTTCGTCGCCTGGCAGGATGGGGAGATCCAGGACACGGTACAGTCCCTCGATACCGTTGACTTTCGGGAAGGCCTCGCACCGGGCGTAGGCCTGTACACAGGGGCAGGCTTTGACCTGCGCTACGACCTTGCCACGAACCAGGATCTGGTGGGCAACACGCCCGCAAAGATGCCTGACTGGATGTCTCGCGTGGCCCTGACCAACGAATCGACGGTCGCAGGCGGAGCGCTGGTGTCTCGTTTCGAGGTCGTCCATCGCGGCGAGATGCAGGCCCGTGTCTTCAATAATCCGCTGGTGGATACGATCCCGGATTACACCATTGCCAACCTCACCTTCGACTACGAGATGGCCAACTACCCGGTTACGTTGCGGCTGCTGGTATCGAACATCACCGATGAGGAGGGGCTCAACAACGTTTTCTCCAACCCCTACGGGGTATGGTCGACCAGCAACGAGTACATCCCACCTCGTGAGGTGATGTTCAGCGTACGTTACGACTGGAATTGAGGGCCGCGAGCTCTGACATCACGCTCTGTCCCCAGGGGCTCCCAGACCCGCAAAAAGGAGCAGGGTAATGACTCAGCTAAGCAAAACCATCGATCTGGATGCTTTCCGTGGCGCGATGCGGTTGTTTCCCGCCGCCGTGTCCATCATTGCTGCCGAGAAGGATGGGGTCCGCCATGGTTACACGGCGACGGCGGTGAGCTCTCTCACCGCCGAGCCGGCACGGATTCTCACTTGTGCTGACAAGACCAACGGCAATCACCAGCTCATTGTCGAGGCCCAGCGATTCTCCGTGAATTTGTTGGCTGAGGATCAGGCGGGACTGGCCTCGCGTTTCGCAGCCAAGCCCGTTGAGTCCCGTTTCGACAGCGGTGAATGGCGCGTCAATGCTGGCGGTGCGCCCCTGCTCGCGGGGGCCGTCATCGCTTTCGATTGCGTGCTGGAGAGGTACATAGAGCTGGAAACCCACTGCGTGTTCTTCGGCCTCATCGTCGCCAGTGCCGTCGAAGAGAAGTCGGCACTCATGTACAGCGACCGTGCCT
>CAXBBA010000275.1:0-4164 GCA_963973805.1 uncultured Halieaceae bacterium
GAGCTACGACTTTGTCGAGGACGAGGGCGAGTTCCAGATCGTCCTGATCCAGAGCTCCAACGATGCGGTGGTTCTCGGCCCCGTCCCCGTGAGCTTCGAGGCTGGATCAATCTACGAAATCTTCTTCACGGACACAGAGGGTGGCGGTACGCCCGGTGCAATCACGGTGGTCGAAACGGCCTCCGAGTAAAAGAGCACTGCCTGCCCGGCCTGCGACATCTCCCCTCCTTTGTCGCCGGCCGGGCTTTTTTGTGCGCGGGTGCGTCCGCCAGCGATCGAGCCCGCCGAAGAGAAGCCAGTCGCCAGAAATGGAGCCCAATCGCCGTTCGTTCGGTAACCGGGTACGTCCGCCAGCGATCGAGCCCGCCGAAGAGAAGTCAGTCGCCAGGAATGGGCCCCAATCGCCGTTCGTTCGGTGGCCAGGAGGCGCGTCAGTGATCGAGCGTCCGTCGAGCGCGTCGAAAAGAGCTCGGGGGCCGATGGAGATGCGCGAGCAGCTCGATTACTGGCGCGCCTCCTGGCCTGCGCCCAATCAAAGCCCGATGCTCACGACCTACGACCTACGACCTACGACCTACGACCTACGACCTACGACTCGGGATGCGAAGCCTCGGTCTCCGCCTCCAGCTCCTCGGGCTCGAGCACCGAACCGTCCGTGAGCCAGCGGTCCAGCACGTGGATCAGCTCCTTGTTCCCCTGGTGCTTCAGCGCTGAAAACAGCTGCACGCTAATCAGGTCACCCAGGTGAGCGAGGCGACCTGTTACCTGCAGCAGAGACTGCTTGGCCGGGCCTTTCTTGAGCTTGTCCGCCTTCGTGAGGAGGATGTGCACCGGCATGTGGGCGGCCTCGGCCCAGCCCAGCATCTGCTGGTCGAAGGGCTGCAGCGGGTGGCGGCAGTCCATGAGCAGGATCAAGCCGCGCAGACTCTGCCGTTCCTGCAGATAGAGCTCAAGCTGGCGGTTCCAGGCGTCCTTGATCTTCTGCGGCACCTTGGCGTAGCCGTACCCGGGCAGGTCCACCAGGCGTTGGCGCTCACTGAGAGCAAAGAAATTGATGAGTTGGGTGCGCCCCGGGGTGCGGGACGTGCGCGCCAGCTTGCGGTTGCCCGTGAGACTGTTGATGGCACTGCTTTTACCTGCATTTGAGCGCCCGGCGAAGGCGACCTCCCAGCCTTCATCGGTGGGACACTGGCTGAATTTGGCGGCGCTGGACAGGAATTCAGCGCGCCGGTAGACCGGCGCAAGCACCGGTGCATCCATTTCCGCAGAAATGGGACCTTCGTCGGAATTTGTGGGGCTATTCATGTTGAGTATAATAGCGCGCCCCCGCTTGTGGGGGAGCCAAAGATGTCACTGGAGGTGATCGGGGTGATCAAGACACTCAAGAAAGTAGTTCTGGCCGCTGGTGTGGCTGCGGTAGCGGTCGCTGTCCAAGCTGAACCGAACATGGACAAGTACAACAAAAGCTGTACCGTGTGCCACGCACAGGGTGTAGCTGGTGCACCGAAGACGGGTGATGCGGCGGCTTGGGAGCCGCGCATGGCCAAAGGTATGGATGCGCTTGTCGCGTCCGTCAAAAGTGGTCTGAACGCCATGCCCCCCATGGGTATGTGCTTTGACTGCTCCGACGACGAGTACCGGGAACTGATCCAGTACATGGCGACTCCCGCCGAGTAATACGGCGACCTACCGGCGCCCCGGCTTGCTTTGCGGGGCGACCCTCAGAAAATTCAAGGAATTCGGCTGTTATGAAAAAGCTGCTCATAGGTGCTCTTCTGCTGAGCGCATTTACGGCGCAGGCTGCAGACTCCCTCAAGGGCGATGCTGCGGCAGGCGAGCAGAAAGCGATGGCCTGCAGTGCCTGTCACGGTGCTGACGGCAACAGCTTGGCGCCCAGCTTCCCGAAACTCGCGGGACTCGGTGAAAAATACCTGTTGCAACAGATGCAGCACATTCGCGATGGCCTGCGTCCCGTGGCGCAGATGGTCGGGCAGGTCGACAACATGTCTGACCAGGACCTCGCGGATATCGCGGCCTACTACAGTGCGCAGGCGCGCGGTGTAGAGAAAGCGGACCCGGCCCTCATCGCTCTTGGCGAGAAGGTCTACCGGGCCGGTGTCGCGGAGCGCAATGTCGCCGCCTGCATCGCCTGCCATGGCGCGCGGGGCAAGGGTAACGCACCCGCTGGCTTCCCCGCCCTGGGTGGCCAGCACGCGGACTACGTTGCCACGCAGCTCAAGGCCTATCGTCAGGGCTACGAGGATCCCGCCGGTCGCGTGACCGACGGCGATATCAAGATCATGCGCAGCAATGCGTTTGGGCTGTCCGACATGGAAATCCAGGCGGTAGCCGCCTATGTTTCCGGCCTGAACTGATAACCGCGCAGCGTCCAAAGCGGCCCCCGGGGCCGTTTTTTTTGTCCGCAGAAGGGGCTCCCCAGGTCTGCCCACCCTGCAAAAACATCGAACTTTCAGCTAGGATGCCGGTCCCAAGCAATACACCGTCATCTTTTGGAGATTCACCATGGTAAAGCGCCTCTCTGCCGCCGTGCTGGCAATGCTGGCCCTGCAGTTCGCGACGCTGGCAGCGGCTCAGGCCGAAGAATGGGTCGAAGGCGAGCACTACGATACGATTTCGCCCGCGATTCGTGGTACCGATGCCGACAAGATCGAGGTGACGGAGTTCTTCTGGTACGGCTGCGGCCACTGTTACAACTTTGAGCCGCAAATTACGCAGTGGAAGAAAACCCTGGGCGACGACGTGGTCGTCAAGGGCTCCCCCGCCATGTGGAATGGCCTCATGCAGGTGCATGCCAAGGCGTTTTACACCGCAGAAGCCCTGGGCGTACTCGACAAGGTGCACATGCCCCTTTTTCAGGCGATCAATGTGGATCGCAAGCGCCTTGCGGATGCGGATGATTTGGGAGCGCTGTTCGCTGCCAACGGTGTCGACCGCGAAGCATTCGAAAAGATGTTCAATTCCTTCGGCGTAGGCAGCCAGGTTCGCCAGGCAGACGCCCGGGCACGAGCCGCACGCATTGCGGGAACGCCGGAACTCATGGTGGCAGGGAAGTACCGCATCAGCACGCGCAAGGCCGGTGGCCAGGCCAATATGCTGAAGATCGCCAGCTATCTCATCGAAAAGGAGCGCGCTGCCCGTAGCGCCAGCGCCTCCTGATCGTCGCGGGGCCTACATCCCGTTGGTGTAGGTCTCCAGCGTGACTTTCCCGCTGGCGCGGATCCCCTGAAACGCCAGGGCATATTCGCGCAGCATCTCCAGGCAATACGTCAGACGGCCGTGCAGGTAAGCCTGGGATTCCTCGTTGTTCGCCGTCGGGTCGTCGTTGAACACCATGGGCGCATCGCGCACGATGAGGTGCTCGGGAAGGTAGCAGATACGCGAGTTCTTGTAGCTGCTCATGCGCAGCTCGGCGATGGGGTAGGCTCCACCACCGGGGCCGCCGGACACGCTGATCAGCAGCGCCGGCTTGTGGGCCAGGATGCCGTCGCCATTGACCACCAGAAAGAAGTTCTTGAGCCCGGCGGGCACCATTCCGTGCCATTCCGGCGCTACCACGATAAAACCATCGCAGCTCTTCAGTTCCCCGAGTAACTCACCCGCCTGTTCTTCCCAGCGCGGGTCTCCGGACCAGATGCCCTCGTCCCAGAACGGGAGCGGGTTGCCCGCAAGGCTGAAGACAAAAACCTCATCACATAGGGACTGTGCCTGCAGCTGGGCCGCCGCATAGCGACCGACTTTTTCGCTCTGGGATTCGTCGCGGTGACTACCGCAAATGATGCCGATTTTCATGGTGGGGAGGTTTCCTCCTGGTCTGGGGTTGGGATACGCCGATGGCGCCGCTCCCCGAGCATGATAAGGGCTATCGCGACCATCTGGGTCGCGACCATCACCAGAATCATGGGCAGGGGAGTCGATCCGAGAATGGTGCCCACGCCCGCGGTAATCGCTGCGGACAGCCCCATCTGCAGGAAGCCGAAAAGCGCCGCATTGGTTGCTGCGATGTGTGGGAAATGTTCCATGGCCAGCGCCATGGAGTGGGGCAGGGTGATGCCCATCGCGGCGGAAAACAGGGTCATGGGCAGGACCAGCGCGATCACGGATGTGGGTGCCAGCAGATGGAACAGCAGCATCAGCAGGGTCGCG
>CAXBBA010000276.1:0-4131 GCA_963973805.1 uncultured Halieaceae bacterium
CCCGGCGATGACGATGCCCTTGGCGATGGTGGAGTTCTCGGCACCGTAGGTATCAGACATCCAGTGAATGAAGTATCCGATGATGGCCACAGAGGCGACCATGACACAGTAGAACAGGATATTGACCTGCAGCGCGCTTGGTTCGGTGAGTTTCACTACTTCGTTGTAGCTGCCTACGGTCCAGCCCACCTGGCTGGTGCCCCAGTACCACGCGATGGCGGGAAGGATGGCGAAGATGAAGGGATAGAGCACCAGCAGGTTCTGGGAGCTCTCCGGCAAATTTGCCACAGTGCGCCACTGCTCGCTGGGCTTGAACAGAAGCCCAAAGGTATGCTGAATCATCGTATTTTTTCCCCTGGGTGGACAGATGTCAGGCGCAATTCTAAGACCTTCCGCCGAGGGAATGTTGACCTGCGTCAATAAGCCGCGTCAGGGCACTGACTGGAAGGAACTTTCAGGGGTGGGGAGGGGGGCGGGACGCCGGGAATGCGAATGAGGCGCGCTCGCGTTTGTCTCAGCTCACGTTGGCCATGTCGCGCAAGGCGTCCACATCGAGGACCTCGATTTCCTTGTTGTCCACCTTGAGCACTTCGAGTTTCTGCATGCGACTGAAGACGCGGCTGACCGTTTCCACGGTGAGGCCCAGATAGTTGCCAATGTCCACGCGGGACATGCTCAGGCGAAATTTCGTGGCGCTGAGCTTACGCCGCGCATTGCGCGTGGACACGCTGAGGAGCAGGGCGGCGACGCGTTCGTCCGCGGAGCTCTTGGAAAGCAGGGTGATCAGCTGCTGATCTTCGGCGATCTCGCGACTCATGAGCTGAAAGAAGTGCCGCTGCAGGTGGGGAATCACCGCACTGAGCTTCTCGAGGGAGGTAAAGGGTATTTCGCAGACCGCAGCGGTCTCCAGAGCTTTTGCGGAGGAGGCATGGGTGTTATTGCTGATGCCGTCCATACCGAGGATTTCGCCCGGGAAGTAAAACCCCGTGACCTGCTCCCGCCCGTCATCGGTGGTGCGGTAGGCCTTGAGCGTGCCGGACCGGACTGCATACACGGACTGAAAGTCATCGCTTTCGCGATAGAGATGCTGGCCCTTCTGGAGGGGGCGGCTGCGCTGAATGATGCGGTCCAGGGCGTCGACTTCCGAAGTCTCCAGCGCAAAGGGCAGGCAGATGGAGCTCAGGCGGCAGTTCCCGCAGTTCGCCTGATAATCGTGGGAGCACTGCTGCACGGGAAGATCATCGTTGAGCTCAATCAGCCTCGTGTTCATTGACACCGTTCCTTACCGCCTACCGCTGTAGCGGACCAAGGTATCGGGCGGCAGAGAGGGTGTCAACTGCGTGAAAACCGGAAAAAAGCCGAGTTAAACAGTGGCGGAAAACCGGGTTTTGGTGCCCTTGGTGGGGTGCGTCAGGTATTCGTCAAAGGCCATGCAGATATTGCGCAGAAAGGGGCGGCCGTCGGGAGTGACGCGCAGCGTATTTGCCGACATTTCGATAAGACCATCGGCGAAAGCGGAACCGAGTTCGTCGAGGGCGTCCGCAAAGTGTCTGGAAAAATTGATGCCGAACTCGTTTTCACACTCGGGGATATCCAAGTGCATGTCGCAGATCAGCGCCATGATCACGTGGCGGCGCAGTCGGTCCTCGTGGTTGATGCGATAGCCGCGGGCGATGGGCAGTCGGTGATCGTCCAGGCGCCGATAATAGTCCGGGAGGTCCCGGGCATTTTGCAGATAGAAGTCTCCCATCTGGCTGATAGACGACACGCCGAGACCGAGAAGATCATCTGCCATGTGCAGCGAGTAGCCCTGGAAATTCCGCTGCAAGCGCCCCTCTTCCTGGGCCAGGGCCAGTTCGTCGTCGGGCAGCACGAAGTGGTCCATGCCAATGTGGCGGTACCCGGCGTCCTGGAGCGTTGCGCTGATCATCTGTGCCAGCAGGAGCTTTTCCTCCGGCTGGGGGAGGGTCAGGCGATCAATGGAACGCTGGGGCGGGAATCGCTCCGGCAGGTGGGCGTAGTTGTAGCAGGCGATGCGATCCGGCCGCAGGCTGATCACCCGGCGCAGCGTCTCCGCCATGCTGCGATGGTTCTGAAAGGGGAGCCCGTAGATCAGGTCGAAGCTCAGGGACCGGAAGTCGTGGAGGCGAATCGCTTCCACCAGTTCCGCCACCGCCTCATAGGGCTGGACCCGGTTCACCGCCTCTTGCACCTGGGGGTTGAAGTCCTGGACGCCGAGGCTGATGCGATTGAACCCCACACCTTTCAGCAGGGCGATGGTCGCGGTCGTTACGGTGCGGGGGTCGATCTCGATGGAGTACTCGCGGTAGCCCTTGTCGAGGAGGCGAAAATGGCTGGCGAGACCGTGCATCAGCTCTGTGATCTCACCGTCATTCAAATACGTGGGTGTGCCACCCCCCCAGTGCATCTGCGTGATGGGACGATCCCGGCCGACGAGTTCACTCTGCATCTCCAGCTCTCGACCGAGATGCTGCAGGTACTCCGCCGCGACCCCCGGCTTACGAGTAACCACCTTGTTACAGGCGCAGTAGTAGCAGATGTCGTTGCAGAAGGGCAGGTGCACGTAGATGGACAGGGGCGCGTTGCTGCGCTCCTGTCGCGCCTGCCAGTTCTCGTAGCGCGACAGATCAAAGTCTTCCGTCAGATGAGGTGCGGTGGGATAGGAGGTGTAGCGCGGCCCGCTGGTGGCGTAGCGACGAGCAAGGTCCATGCCTGCCTGACATTCGACAGGGAGTCTGTGCCCCGGGTCTGCCGCTGTATGGAGTATGTCGTTCATGGCGCGCTGGTCGGAATGGTCACGGTAGGCGGAGCCTAGCAGCGCGGCGGCGCCCCGGCGTTGATCCACGTCAAGGACACCGGGGGAGGAGGGGCCGCTCAGGTCTCCATGTTCGCGAGCTCTTCCGTGATTTCGGACAGCACCCGCGGCATGCCAATACCCCAGCCCTGGAGGTAATCGATACCGATCTCCCTTAGCGCGGGTACGGTTTCGAGGTGCTCGACGCACTCCGCGACGGTCTTCTGACCAAGGAAATGAGCCAGATCGTTGATGGACTTCGCCATGGCGAAATCCGTGCTGTTCTGGTGCACATCCGTGATGAAGGTGCCGTCGATTTTTACATAGTCGACGGGGAGTTCCTTCAGGTACTTGTGGCTCGCCAGGCCGGTGCCGAAGTCGTCCAGGGAGAACTTGCAGCCGATGTTCTTGAGCGTGCGCACGAAGTCCGCCGCGCGCGGCAGATTGTCGATGGCACCGGTTTCCGTGATCTCGAAACACAGCCTGCTGGTGCCCACGCCGTATTCGGAAATCTGCTCGAGAACGTAGTCCAGAAAATCGTTGTCCGTAATGCTGGTTCCCGAAAGGTTGATGGACAGCTCGGGTATTTCTTTCTGGGCGTCCATGAGCTCTGAGATCCAGCTGAAGGTCTCCTTCAGGACCCAGCGGTCCACCATGGTTACGTAGCCGAAGCGCTCCGCCGACATGATGAAGTCCTGGGGGGACTGGAGCTCGCCGTCGTCGTCGCGCAGGGCGAGGAGGATCTCGTAGTGATGGCTGGCCCGTTCGCTGCCGTCCACCGCGCTCTTCACGATCGGCTGGGCGCGCAGGACCAGGCTGTCCGTGGACATAGCCTCGTCGAGGCGGCGACGGGAGCTATCGCGCTCCCGCTTGTAATCCAGCAATTCCTGCTGATCCAGGTCGTACACCACGACCTGGTCCTTGCCCTGGCTTTTCGCCAGTTCCAGCGCTGCCCGCGCCTGCTTGAGAATACTCTCGATGCTGTCGCTGGCCTGGGCTACGGGAGCGACCCCGATGGATACGGTGAAGGACACCGCCTCGCTGCCGATCGCAAGGCTGCTGCCGGCGATGTCCGTGCGAATCTTGTCGGCGATCTGGCGGGCCTCTTCCATGCTGCGATAGGTCAGGAGAACGCCGAATTCATCCTCGTCCATGCGGGCCGTCAGAGCCCGGCTGTCATTCAACTGCGCCAGCAGGCGGGCGAACTCCCCGATCACCTGGTCCCCGCTGGTCTCGTCGAAGACCTCGTTGACCAGTTTGAAATTGTCTATGTCCAGTAGCAGAAACGCGTGCTCCGTGCCCCGGGCCTGGGCATG
>CAXBBA010000277.1:0-4130 GCA_963973805.1 uncultured Halieaceae bacterium
CCTGCAAAGCCGCGGCATCGGCGTCCTCATCACCGATCACAACGTCCGCGAAACCCTGGACATCTGTGAGACCGCCTACATCGTCGGCGAAGGCCACATCATCGCCCAGGGATCTCCCCAGGAGGTGCTCGACAACGCGAAAGTGCGCAAGGTTTACCTCGGCGAGAACTTCCGCCTGTAAGCTCCCGGGCCCCGCGACTGTGAGCGGTCCCACAACATCGCGATTCCCCTGATCTAACACAATGCAATAACTGCGCCAAGCCGTTGCACGGGCACCACCGAGGGGCCTACACTGACCGTGTACTGACTACTGATGACCGTCATCAGGACGCGGAGAAATGGCGCAATAATGAAGCAGGGTTTACAGCTCAAGCTCGGTCAGTCTCTGACGATGACCCCGCAGCTGCAGCAGGCAATACGCCTGCTGCAGTTGAGTACGCTGGATCTGCAGCAGGAGATCCAGCAGGCGCTTCAGGAAAACCCCATGCTCGAGGTGGACGAGGAGTCCCCCGATGAAGACCGCAGCGCCAGCGAAGGCGCCGGTGACCGCGCCAACGACGGCCCCCTGGACAATCCGGAGCTCAGTGCCAACGCCACGGACCCCAGCGCCGACGGCGACTACGAACCGAACATGCCCGACGACCTTCCCGTGGATACGCAGTGGGAGGACATTCTTCCGTCGAGCGCGCCGGCGCCCGCGAGTGAAGGCGGCGACGACTTCGATTTCGACAGTCGCAACAGCGCCACCGAATCGCTCCAGGACCACCTGCGCTGGCAGCTGAATCTCACCCGCCTGTCAGAAAAGGACCAGATGATTGCGCTGGCGATAATCGACGCCACGGACAGCAACGGCCGCCTGAACACCAGCATTGAAGACCTGACGGAGCTGTTCCCGCCGGAACTGGATATCGAAGACGACGAGGTGGTGGCGGTGCTCCACGCACTGCAGCAGTTTGAACCCGCCGGTGTATTCGCCCGGGATTTGCAGGAATGCCTGCTGCTGCAACTGGGTCAGGTTCCCGCGGACACCCCCTGGCTGGATCAGGCGCGCATCCTGATCAACCGCCACATCAATCAGCTCAGTAACGGCGATTTTGCCCAGATCATGCGGCGCATGAAGCTGCCCGAAGAGGACCTGCGCGACGTGCTGCGCCTGGTGCAGTCCCTGGACCCCTTCCCCGGCAAGCAGATCGGTGCTGACGATACGGAATACGTGGTACCCGATGTTTTTGTCAGCAAGAAAGAAGGGCGCTGGACCGTGGAACTCAACCCCGACACCGCGCCGCGCCTGCGCATCAACAGCCACTACGCCGGCCTGATCAAACGCGCCGACAGCAGCGCCGACAACAGCTACCTGCGCGACAATCTGCAGGAAGCCCGCTGGTTCCTGAAGAGCCTCCAGAGCCGCAACGAAACCATGATGAAGGTGGCGACGGAAATCGTTCGGCGCCAGCGGAACTTCCTCGAGTACGGCGAAGAGGCGATGAAACCCCTGGTACTGCACGACATCGCCGAAGCGGTGGAAATGCACGAATCGACCATCTCGCGGGTGACCACCCGCAAGTACATGCACACCCCCCGGGGCATCTTTGAGCTCAAGTACTTTTTCTCGAGCCATGTGGCTACGACCTCCGGTGGCGCCTGCTCTTCTACCGCCATCCGGGCCCTGATAAAGAAACTCATTGCGGCGGAGAATCCGCGCAAGCCCCTGTCCGACAGCAAGCTCGCCCAACTGCTGGAGGACCAGGGAATCCAGGTCGCCAGACGGACCATCGCGAAGTATCGCGACAGCCTCATGATTCCCCCGTCGAATGAGCGAAAACGGCTGGTTTGACGGGGCGGGTCCGGCGACCCACAACAAGAGCGTCACAAAATGGACGCGGCAGCATGTTAAGGAGATACCTATGCAACTGACGATCAGCGGACACCATGTCGATGTATCCGACGCCCTGCGCGAATACGTGGAGGCGAAGTTTGAGCGCCTGCAACGTCACTACAGTCAGATCACGAACGTAGAAGTGACACTGATTGTCGAGAAGCTCATGCAGAAGGCCGAGGCGACAGTGCACATCGCAGGCAAGGATCTGTTTGCCGCTGCCGATTCCGAGGGCATGTACGCCGCCATCGATGCGCTGGCCGACAAGCTCGATCGCCAGCTCATCAAACACAAGGAAAAACACCGGCCTCACTGACGGACCGGCGACAACGGAAATACCCTATGAGTGGCATCACGGCCCTCCTGTCCCCCGATCGCTGCCTCTGCCAGGTGCAGAGCGGCAGCCGCAAGCAGCTCTTCGAGCTGGTCGCCGACGTGCTCGGACGCGAGCAGGAGGAGTTTCACCCCACGGAACTCGTTGCGGGCATGCTCGCGCGGGAAAAGCTCGGCAGCACGGCGCTGGGGGGTGGCATTGCCATCCCCCACTGCCGCCTCAGCGACTGCCAGACTCCGATGGGGGTACTGATCACCCTCTCCAGTCCGGCGGATTTCGATGCGCCGGACCACGAAGGCGTCGATCTGCTGTTCGCCCTGGTGGTGCCGAGTGAGGCGACCCAGGAGCACCTGAATCTGCTGGCGGATCTGGCCCGCCTCTTCTGCCAGCCCGCGTTCTGCGACGAACTGCGGGCGACACGCACCTCCGAGGCGCTGTACACCACCGCCATCAATGGCGCCCGTGAGGTGGCCTGAGTGGACCTGATCATCATCAGCGGTCGTTCCGGCTCCGGCAAGAGCACGGCACTGCGTCAGCTCGAGGACGATGGCTACTTTGCCATCGACAATCTTCCGGCGTCGCTGCTCCCGGCGCTGGTACGCGATACGGCCCCGGGACTGCCGGAACAGTTCCGCGGCATTGCCGTGTGCATCGATGCCCGCAACGCGGGTTGGGATCTGGAAATCTTCCCCAGCACCCTCAGCTCTCTCCCGGAAGACACCCGGGCCCGAATTCTGTACCTGGATGCGGACGACGCCACGCTGATGCGGCGCTTCAGCGAAACGCGACGCCGGCACCCCCTGTCCAGCGAAAGCCTGCCCCTCGCCGATGCCATCCGGCGCGAGGCTCGCCTGCTCGAACCCCTGGCGGCGGCGGCGTCCCTGACCCTCGATACGCGCGCCATGACGATCTACGAACTCCGCGATGCCATACGCCAGCGCCTGGTGGGGCAGGACGCGGAGGGCATGGCGGTACTCGTGCAGTCCTTCGGCTTCAAGCGAGGCATTCCCGTGGACGCCGACCTGGTCTTTGATCTGCGCATGCTGCCCAACCCCCACTGGTCCGCGGAACTGCGCCCCAAGACAGGCCTGGACCCGGAGGTCGCAGCCTATCTCGAACAGCACGACATCACGCACCAGCTGTTCGATGATATCTCGGGTTTCCTCGACCGCTGGCTGCCCGCCTACACCGCCAGCAGTCGCTCCTACCTCACCGTCGCGCTGGGCTGCACCGGTGGCCAGCACCGCTCCGTCTACATGGCGTGCCGCCTCTATGAGCATCTGCAGCAACAGCACAACCAGGTGCAGCTGCGCCATCGGGAACTCGCACAGGTGCGCCCGTGATCAGGACCGAGCTGACCATCATCAACAAGCTGGGGCTGCATGCGCGGGCCGCATCGAAGTTTGTGAGCTGCGCCAGTCGCTTCAGCGCGAAGATCCGTGTCGCCAAGGACGGCCAGTGGGCCGACGGCAAGAGCATCATGTCCGTCATGATGCTCGCTGCGGGCCAGGGCACGGTGCTTGAGCTCGAGATCGATGGTGCCGACGAGCAGAAAGCGCATCGGGCTCTGGAAGAACTCATAGGTGATTATTTCGGCGAGGGCGAATGAGCACCCTCAGTGATGACCACGCCCGCTCGCGGGAGAACGTTTCCCGGGCCCTGGAACAGGGCACGCTGCGGGATGTGCGTCGGCTCATCCGGGATCTGGATCCCGGGGACGTCGCGCACATTCTCGAGTCGTCACCGCCGCGCTACCGCCATGTGCTCTGGCAACTCATCGAGGGGCCCCAGGAAGCCGAGGTCCTCAACGAACTCGGCGACGAATTGCAGCTGGATTTTCTCCAGTCCATGGAGCCGGACCAGGTTGCCCAGCTCACGGAAGAGCTCGATGACGATGATGTAGCGGACATTCTCCAGCAG
>CAXBBA010000278.1:0-4127 GCA_963973805.1 uncultured Halieaceae bacterium
TGCCACGCTTGAGATCCATGGGGTTCATGCCCGCAGCAACGGACTTGAGGCCTTCATTGACGATGGACTGGGCCAGAACCGTGGCGGTGGTGGTGCCGTCACCGGCAGCGTCAGAAGCCTGGGAAGCCACTTCCTTGACCATCTGCGCGCCCATGTTCTCGAACTTGTCTTTCAGTTCGATTTCCTTGGCTACGGATACACCGTCTTTGGTGACCGTGGGAGCACCGAAGGATTTGTCGAGGATAACGTTGCGGCCCTTGGGCCCCAGCGTTGCCTTCACAGCATCGGCGAGGATGTTTACACCGGCGAGCATGCGCTGACGCGCTTCGTCGCCAAAAAATACGTCTTTAGCTGACATTCATCTATTCCTTTACAGTAACGTGAAGTGCGTTGGGATTACTCGACGACAGCGTAAATTTCGCTTTCGCCCATAATGATCAGTTCGTCGCCATCGATCTCGATGGTGTTGCTGCCGGCGTACTGGCCGAACACGACGGTGTCACCAACTTTCACTGCCAGGGGACGGGTTTCACCGTTGTCCAGTGCCTTGCCCTCACCTACGGCTACCACTTCACCCTGGTTGGGTTTTTCTTTCGCAGAACCGGGAAGCAGGATGCCACCGGCCGTGGTTTCTTCCTCTTCCTTGCGGCGGATGACCACACGGTCATACAGCGGACGGATCTTCATTGCTTCATATCTCCAATCAATCAACGTTATGGGACCCCGAAGCGGGGGCTGGCTAGTTCATGGGGGGCGATGGACAGATTTCAAGGGTTTTTTTGGCACTCTTTTGCCGAGAGTGCCAATTTTTTTCCGAAGCGACGCCGGAATTCAAACTTTATTCAATAAATACAATACGTTAGCGACTAATCGTCCAGACGCCGAAATTCGCCATCGAACGTCTCGGCGTGGTGACTTCTGGACCCGTAGGGGTCCCGGGAGGGGGGCTCACGGCGATCCCCAGAGCCGGTGAACACACGTTGCAGACGCCTGCGGAGGGGGCCGAAGAGCACGAGCAGGGCCAGCGCGTCCGTGCACAGGCCGGGGATCAGCAGTAGCAGGCCCGCAAAGCCCACGGCGAGTTCGTCCCCGAGCATCTGCCCCACGACCACGGGGCCGTTCTGCGCGGCGCGCAGGCGAGACAGGATCTCCATGCCCTGAAGCCGGACAATGCCCAGACCCAGCACGAAGGTGAGAAATACATAGGCGAGCGTTGCCAGGGCACCAATTTCGGCGCCCAGACTGATCAGGGTGAAAAGCTCAAACCACGGCAGAAGCAGAAAAAACCATTGCATACACGGAGTATGGGGGCGTTGCCCCAGTTTGCAAGGGACACTGGGTGCGGACCTACAATAGCCCCATGGACCCAAACGATGACAGCCCCGAAAGCATCGACCAGCGCATTTGGCTGACGGTGTGTGCTATCCCTGAGGGACGTCTGGCCACCTACGGAGACGTGGCGGCGCGGGCGGGTCTGCCGGGGGCAGCCCGGCGCGTGGGCGCGGCCCTGCGCAAGCTACCATCGGGGAGCGAAGTCCCCTGGCATCGCGTGGTGAATGCCAGTGGTCGCAGCTCCCTGCCTCCGGGGACCCGGGGCGCAGATCGCCAACGGGCCCGCCTGGCCGAGGAGGGCGTGCTGCTGGGAGCCGGTGGCGCCGCCGTACTGCGACGCTACCGATGGTGACAGAGCGGCTGGCCCCAGACTCAACCCTCGCCGTCTTCTTTCGCGTAGCTGGCCACCAGGCGCCCGTGGGCGTAGCGGTGGATCTTGGCATCCTCCCGTGGCAGGTGCCCGATGAAATGCAGGGGCACATCGGTCGTGACAATGTCGTGGCCCCGCAGCGCGCGATACTGGTCGCGAAACGCATCCAGGCGCCTGCCACGCTCATCGAGGGACGAGTTGGTCGTGGTCCCTCCGTGGACCTGATGAAAGCTCCCCTCCCCCACCAGTTCCACCAGTTCCACGCCCGGTGATTCGCAGCAGCGCTTGAAGAAGTCCAGGTTGACGAAGCCACCACCGGGCAGGTCGAACGCTTCATCCATCCCCCCCAGGTCCTGGGCAAGCTCCCGGCGCACCGCCAGGCAATTCGATTCAAACATGCGGTTCAACCAGCTCACGCGGGGGCTTGGGCCGCGCAGCGCAGCGCCGACCTCGAACAGGCGATAGCCGTCCCCGGGCCAGTCGATGGCAGCGAGGAGCTGATCCTCCCGCGCCCGGTCGTAGCCCCGCAGCACGGTCTCGGGCTGGTCTCCGGGCCCGAGATAAAAGTAGCGCACGGCGACCAGGGGCTGGGGAAACGCGGCAAAGGCCCGCAGGGTCCAGCGCAGGACGCCGGGAGTGAGCAGGTGCGCGCCGTCAATCATCAGACAGAGCACCTCACCGCCAGCCGCCGCGATACCGGCGTTCATGGCGGCGGCGGGACTGGCGCCCGGATTGTCCATCGCCAGCACGCGCAGGTTCAGTCCGGGGACCGCGAGGGCCGCCTGGCTCACTGCGGGGCGGGAGCCGTTGTCGACCACGATGACCTCGTAGTCCAGCCTCTCGCCGTCCACCTGATAGCTGGGCGCGAGGGCCTGCAGGGTGCGCGGCAACTCCCGCTCCATGTTGTAAGCCACGATCACGACACTCAGGCGCATGGGAGCTATCCGGTCCGGGAAATTCAGAACAACAGGGGGTACTGCTTCGCCGGCGCGCGGGACGCGGCGAAGAACCAGGACTCCACGGCGTAGCGGTAGTCCGTCTGCCGGGGATTGCACTGGGTGCGATGCAGGTTGTAGTGGTCGAAGAAAATCGCGTCCCCGGGAGCGAACTCCGGGGTCAGCACCGGTGTGTCCTGCGCCAGTTCATCCACCAGCTCCGGTCCGACGATCCAGTCGAACATGGCCCCCCGGGTGCCGGTGTCGTGAATACGCTTGTGCTGGTCCGCCAGGATTTCCATGCCCGGCGCCGACGTGTCGCCCCCGCAGGTGCTGAGGGACACCCAAAGGTTGATGCTGCGAATCCCCTGCCCCAGGAATCTGCCGTCCTGATGCCAGCCACTGTGGGTCTTGGGCGTCGCCTTGCGCAGAACCCATTTCTTCACCGAAAGCACCGCGGGTTCCCCAAAGCATTGCTGCAGGAGTTCGCGCAGGCCCAGGCGGTGATAGAACGCCGTCATCTCTTCGGCTGCGGCGGGGCTGTCCACCATCCACAGGGAACCGAAATCCGGGCTGTGCTGCGCCTTGTCCTTTGACCAGAACTGCTGGGGCCCGCCGGCAACGGCGGAGGAGCGCGCATACCAGCGCCGCGCCGCGCCTTCGGGGAAGGAGTCCCCCGCCTCGCTCCGGACCTGCAGGGCCCGGTCGATATAGGCCTTCATGCGTTCGATCAGTTCCGCGGGCATGAGATTGCGCACGATGAGCCCCGCCCCGGACTCCACCGCGTCACTCAGCACCGCGGCCGTGAGGTCCTTCGCATCGATCTCTGCCAGCTGCCCGTTGGCCACGGGCGCCGGACCGGGCCGGGGCGGATTTTGCGGTGCGGCAAAGGGCACTTCGCCAAAGCCGCGGATCCGCAGATCGATCAGCGCCTCTTCGAAGGCTGCGCAGGGGTAGTCCCGATTGGCCTGGCGCAGCGCATCGATCGCGGCCTCCAGGGCGGACTCGGCGCTGCCCGAGGGGTGTTCCCTTATCAATTGCTGTGGTGTCATGGGGTACTCCCGGACCCGATGGCCTTTGGAGCGCAGTGAAAGCCGCCACTCCAGGCCAGCCAGGCGTCGCCGCTCCGCGCATGCTGCGGTGGCAGATCGTTCCAGATCGCCACCGGGCCGATTGTACCAGCGAAGCCATGATCACCGCGGGAATCCAGCCCGATGAAGAGGGGCGCATCGAGGTGCTCCCGCTGAGCGGGGACGCCGTGAACGCTGCGCCGGGCCAGCACCTGCTGATCGAACAGCAACGTCATCTGGGCCTCGCTATCCGCAGGCTTGGTGAGGCGGTGCCGGAAGTGTGACAGGAGCAGGAGTTGCGCACCGCGCTGCTCCGGCAGGGCCGCCTCCACCTCCACATTGTTGATCTGCCAGCGAATCAGGCCCCGCTCCACCGTGAGCCCCCAGACTCCTTCGTGATGGGCGATGAGCTGCTTCCCG
>CAXBBA010000279.1:0-4120 GCA_963973805.1 uncultured Halieaceae bacterium
GGGGCTTTACGGAGCCGATGCCCTCGCAGTGCACCGAGGGAAAGTCCAGCGGGGTACCAAAAGCCATGGCGGCAAGGATCGTCAGTTTGTGCGCGGCGTCGGTGCCATCGATGTCAAAGGTGGGGTCCGCCTCGGCGTAGCCCAGTTTCTGAGCCTCCGCCAGCACGTCGTCGAAGGGGCGCTTCCCCTGCTCCATCTCCGTAAGAATGAAGTTGCCCGTGCCGTTGATGATGCCACTGACGCGGTCGACGCGATTCCCCGCCATGCCATCGCGGAGCGCCTTGAGAATGGGAATGCCCCCGGCGACGGCCGCTTCAAACAGCAGGCTGACGCCCTTCGCCTCTGCCAGGGCCAGCAATTCATTGCCGTGCTCCGCAATCAGTGCCTTGTTGGCCGTGACCACCGCCTTGCCGTTCTCCAGGGCAAGCTCGGTCAGCTCCTTCGCCAGGGTCGTGCCACCAATGCACTCCACGACCACGTCCACATCGTCGGCACGAGCCACCGCCAGCAGGTCGCGCTCCACGGGGATGCCATCCAGCGGACAGTCATCGCGGTCGCGCCGGGCACCGACGCGGGTGAGAATCACGGGGCGACCGGCGCGCGCCTCCAGCAGTGCCGCTCGCGAGCGCAGCATCTCAATAGTGCCGCCGCCCACCGTGCCGTTGCCACACACGCCGATACGCAGTGCTGTCATGATTTATCCTGTGATATTTGTTTGTCTGTAGGAATATTACTGCGTCGGACGCAAAAATCAGCTCGCTTCGCCGTGACCGTCCTGGCGAAACATGCGCTTGATATTTCGAATCGCCTGGCGGGTGCGGTGCTCGTTCTCGATCAGGCCGAAGCGTACATAGCCCTCACCGTATTCACCGAAGCCAATGCCCGGGGACACGGCGACCTGCGCATCACGCAACAGTTTCTTGGAAAACTCCAGCGAGCCCAGCTCGCAGTACGCCTCGGGAATCTGCGCCCAGACGAACATGGTGGCCTTCGGTGGTTCCACCGCCCAGCCCGCCGCATTGAGGCCGCTGCAGAGCACGTCGCGACGCGACTGATACATGGCGTTGATCTCGGTCACGCAGGACTGGTCCCCCTCCAGCGCGGCGATCGCCGCCACCTGGATCGGCGTAAACATGCCGTAGTCCAGATAGGATTTCATGCGCGCCAGGGCTCCCACGAGCGTGTCGTTGCCACAGCAGAAGCCAACGCGCCATCCGGGCATGTTGTAGCTCTTGGACATGCTGAAAAATTCGACGGCCACTTCCCGCGCGCCCTCGACCTGCAGGATCGACGGAGCCTTGTAACCGTCGTAGCACAGGTCCGCGTAGGCCAGATCCTGGACCACCCAGATCTTGTGCTCCCGGGCGATGGCGATCACCTTCTCGAAGAAGGGCAATTCGACACAATGGGCCGTGGGGTTGGACGGAAAATTCAGCACCAGCATCTTGGGCCGGGGCCAGCTGTTGCGGATGGCGTTCTCGAGCTCCTGGAAGAACTCATCTTCATCCCCCATGGGCACGTGGCGGATGTCCGCGCCGGAAATCACGAAACCATAGGGATGGATGGGATAGGAGGGATTGGGCACCAGAATCGCATCACCGGGCCCCGTGGTGGCGAGCGCGAGGTGCGCGAGGCCTTCCTTGGAACCCAGGGTCACGATGGCCTCGGTCTCGGGGTCCAGCTCCACGTCGTAGCGCTCGCGGTACCAGTTGCAGATGGCCCGGCGCAGACGGGGAATACCCTTGGACTGGGAGTAGCGGTGCGTGTCACCGCGGCGCGCGGTCTCGACGAGCTTGTCGACGATGTGCTCCGGCGTCGGCTGATCCGGATTGCCCATGCCGAAATCGATGATGTCTTCGCCCGCGGCGCGGGCCGCCTGTTTCAGGTCTCCCACGATGCTGAATACGTAGGGAGGGAGGCGCTGGATGCGCTGAAACTGCTCTTCCACGGGTCTTGTTCCGAATACTGGCTGATGAATCACGAGCGCGGCAAAACCCGGTGCGGGGCTATTGCGCGCGGCCGCAGGAGGCACGGGACAGTATAGGGACCACCGGCCCCTGTCAAACCTGTTGTGCAGAGGCAGCGGCGTCCGCCCGGGACACCGCTGCGAGACTCAGTTCAGGCCCAGCTCTTCGACCAGATCATCGGCGTTGCGGTAGCCCGGAATCATGTCGCCATTGGGCATGATGATCGCCGGCGTTCCCCGCACACCGAGGGTCTGTCCAAGGGCAAACTGCTCCGCCACGGGATTGCCCGGGCAGACGTTCTCCTTGAGCTCTTCCCGTCGCTTCAGGCGCGTGAGCGTGTCCTGGCGATCGTCCGCGCACCAGGCGCTGGCGAGCTGGCGAAAGCCCGGGGAGCCGATACCCTGGCGCGGGTAGGCGAGGTAGCGCACTTCGACGCCGCGGCGATTGAGCTCGGGCACTTCCTTGTGCAGCTTCTGGCAATAGAAGCAGGACACGTCGGTGAAAACGGTGAGGTAGCTGCGGGTTTCGCCTTCGGCCGGGAACACAATCTGCTGGTCCATGGGCACCGCCGCCACCGCTTCGCGGCGCTGCTCGGAACGGCGCTGCTCACCGAGGTTCACGAAGCCCGCGGGACCCACGCTGTACATATCACCGAGAATGAAATACGCGCCGTCGCCCGTCGCGTAAACCACGGGCCCCTGCACGAGCTGCACCCGATACATGCCGGGCACCTCGCTGGGTTCCACGAAATCCACCTCCAAACCCACGGAGGGATGACCCAGGCTCTGGCGCAGCTGCGCCTCTACCTCGGGGTCCACTTCGGCGGCGGCAACCCCCACACAGAGAAGGGCAGCGCTCCCAAGCGCCGCACAATAACGGAGGGCCCGGCGAAGCGGACCGCGGAACAACAACGTACCTGGCATGAAAATAAATCCCTTTGCCGGCGCAAACGGCGCCGTGTCTGAAGTCAGATCATACCAGTGCTTGAAGGTTCCCTCAGCCCCGGGGGTGGTGGCGGGCATGGAGATTCTGCAAACGCTGGCGCGCAACGTGGGTGTAGATCTGTGTGGTGGACAGGTCGCTGTGCCCCAGGAGGAGTTGCACGACGCGCAGATCCGCGCCGTGATTCACGAGGTGCGTCGCAAAGGCGTGGCGCAGCACGTGGGGCGACAGGGACGAGGTGATCCCGGCAGTCTGCGCATGCTTCTTGATGCGGTGCCAGAAGGTCTGGCGCGTCATGAACTGTCCCCGACGGCTGGGAAAGAGCACCTCCGACGCCTGCTCCTTCAGCAATTCCCGACGCGGCCCCGCAAGATAGCGCTGGATGCAGTGCAGGGCCTCATCCCCCACGGGCACCAGGCGTTCCTTGCCGCCCTTCCCGGCCACACGCACCACCCCCTGGTTCAGGCTCAGCTGGGGCAGCGTAAGGCCCACGAGCTCCGACACGCGCAGGCCACAGGCGTAGAGGAGCTCGAGCATGCAGCGGTCACGAAAGCCCAGCACATCCTCCAGGTCCGGGGCGGCCAGCAGCGCCTCTACCTGCTCCTCCGAAAGACTCTTGGGCAGGGGGCGGCCGAGGCGCGGGCTGTCGAGGTCCAGGGTGGGATCCTGTGCAATATCGCCGTTGCGCAGCAGGTAGCGGTAGAAACCGCGCAGGCAGGACAGGGCCCGTGCGGCGGAGCGCGGTGACCGCCCCCGGGCGTGGAGGCTCGCCAGGTAGTCCTGCAGATCGGCGCGCTGCAGGCTTCCCAGTGCCAGGCCGCGGCTTGCGCTCCAGCGGTGGCAGGCCTCGAGGTCGCGGCGGTAGGCGGCGAGGCTGTTCTCGCTCAGGCCCTTCTCCATCCACTGGGCGTCGAGGTAGCGGGCGATCAGCGAGTCGGTGGCCACGGTATTCATGGTGGAAGCTTAGCAGCAGGGCCGCGGCGGACAGGCAAAAAAAAAACGGCCGCCCCGCAGGGTGACCGTTCTTCGTACACCGCCCGACGGGGCGCTGTGCATTGCTCAGTTGAGCTTTTCCTTGATACGCGCGGACTTGCCGGAACGCTCGCGGAGGTAGTACAGCTTCGCCTGGCGCACGTCACCACGACGCTTGACCGTGATAGACTCCAGCAGCTTGGAGTAGGTCTGGAACGTACGCTCCACACCCACGCCGT
>CAXBBA010000280.1:0-4118 GCA_963973805.1 uncultured Halieaceae bacterium
GTGCCGTCGCCACTACGCTCGCTCCGAAATCGGTACCCCTGACATGCTCGACCTGGCCCTGCGCATCATCTCGATCCTTGCACCGATCGTGCTCATCGTTGGCGTGGGATTCTGGTATGGACGCAGGCACGACCCGGAGATGTCGAGCGCTAATCGTCTCAACATGGACGTGTTCGTACCGGCGCTGATTCTGGGCGCAATGGCGGGCGGAGACTTTGAAGCGACGACCTACGCGAGGCTGGCTCTGGCGGCGGGAATACTCCTGCTGACATGTGGCGCCATTGCGTGGCTGCTTACCCGCCTCCTGGGACTCCCGTGGCGCACCTTCGTGCCGCCGATGATGTTCAACAACTCCGCAAACATCGGCATACCGCTGGCCGTGCTCACCTGGGGCGAGTCCGCGCTGCCTGCGGCGATCGTGCTCTACAGCGTATCGAACGTGCTGCACTTCTCGCTGGGGACGCATATGCTCGACTCCAACGCCCGCCTGAACAACCTGTGGCGCACCCCCACCCTGGTCGCCGTCGCTCTGGGCCTGACGATGTCACTGCTGGACATCGAGCTCTGGGAACCGCTCGTGCAGGCGTTGCAGATGCTGGGAAATATCGCCGTACCGCTGCTGCTCTTCGCCCTGGGGGTGCGCATGAAGCATGTGCAGCTGAATGAGGTGTCCATCCCCCTTGCCAGCGCCGTGCTGCGCCCGACGCTGGGAATCGGAATCGCGTGGATGCTGGCGCAGCTGCTCTCACTCAATGAGCGAGATAGCGCCATGCTGCTGGTATTCGGCGCCCTGCCCCCCGCGGTCATGAATTTTCTCTTCGCGGAGCGCTATCACCGCGACCCGAGCACCGTCGCCACTGTGGTACTCCTGGGCAACCTCGCGGCGGTCGTGATGCTGCCCGTGGTGCTGGTTCTGGTGCTCTGAGCCTGGCTACGGCTGGCCGTAGCTGTGCTGAAGGTGATCGTACACCGCACGCAGAGCCATGGCCTCACCGCCTTCCGGATGGGCCGGCCGACTGCGAACGTTGAAGGCCATGATGTCGAAGTGCATCCAGGGTATATCTGCGTCGGAAACAAAGCGCTCCAGGAAGAGTGCGGCGCTGATGGCACCGGCGTAGGGCGTCGGCGCACTGTTCACTACGTCGGCAATCTTCGAGTCGAGCATGTAGCGGTAGCCGTCGTGCAGAGGCATGCGCCATACGGGATCATCCGTGCGCCCCGCGGCAGCGCTGACGGAGGCGGCAAGCTCATCGTCATTCGAAAACATCGCCGCGATCTCGGTGCCCACCGCCGAGCGCGCCGAGCCCGTGAGGGTGGCGTAATCGAAGATCACGTCGGGCTTGTCTTCGCAGGCAATGGACAGCGCGTCGCAAAGCAGCAGCCGTCCTTCCGCATCGGTGTTGTCGATCTCCACCGTCAGCCCCTTGTGCGTGGCCAACACGTCGCCGGGGCGGAACGCGTTGCCGCTGATGGCGTTCTCCGCCGCCGGTATGAGCAGGCGCAGATGCACCGGCAGCGCCTGAGCCATGACCAGGCTGGCGAGGCCAATCGCCGTCGCTGCACCGCCCATGTCCTTTTTCATGAGCCGCATTCCGGAGCCGGGCTTGATATCAAGGCCCCCGCTGTCGAAGGTCACCCCTTTGCCCACGAGCGTGACCCTGGGGTGGGAGGGATCGCCCCACTGCAGGTCGATCAGGCGGGGCGCATCGGTGGCGGCGCGCCCCACGGCGTGGATCGCACCACAGTTGATGTCGAGTAACTCATCACCCGTCGTAACGTCGATGCTCGCGTCAAACGCGCTCGCGAGCTCCCGCAGCTCCGCTTCGAGGTGCGATGGCGCCATGTCCTGGGCCGGCGTGTTGATCAGGTCCCGGGAGAGCGCGATGGCGCGGGTCGTATTGATCAGCGCGTCCCGGTCGGCGCCCTGGGGCAGCAGGAGCTGCGCCGGGCCCCGGGGCGCTTCCTTGTAACGCTGGAACTGATAGCTTCCCATGCCCCAGCCGAGCAGTTGCAGATCGGATACTTCAGTGACGATCTGGTATTCGCCCTCGGGGAGGCTCATGGGAAGCGCCCCCAGCGTCGCCAGGCTGTCCGCACCATCCCAACCGACGAGGACGCGGGCTCCATCCCCGTCTTCAAGCCAGGCGAACTGATTTGCCCCGGCACGGAACCCCTGGCGCTCGAGGGAGCTGCGCTGCCCCTGATCGAGCCCCGCGAGGAATTCCTCTAGCGCATCCGAGGCAACGAGTTGAATTGCTGTGGGGTTTTCGGACTCGGTGACATAAGCGGTGACGGCAATATCTTCGAACGACATGGAATTCCTCAGGCAAAAACGCCACCGCGGGGGCGGCAAAGATCGTGCAGGCGCCCCCGCGACGGGTTGGGCGGGAGGGGACCGCAGCGCGCCATCTTACCATTCTCGCCGACCCCGGATTGGGCGGGCGGTGCTTTGCCCGGCCTCAACCAATGCCGACCACCGGGACAGCTGTGTGCTTATTCGTCGCCCACGCCGTAGCAGTGAGCCGGAGCGGCGAACTCGTCCAGCTTCAGCTTCTGGAAATAACCCGTTCCCGACTCATCTGACAGGTAGCGACAGCGCCGCGGCAGCAGACAGCCTCCTCCGGAGGCGGCGAGAACGCACTCCTTGCCCCGCGCGAGACGCCACTTGCCCTTGTTATAGAGGCTGTTGGCAACGAACCCCACACGCTCTCCATCGCCGTAGCCCTTGCCGCCGGTCAGTTCGTAGATCACAAAGATATGGTCACCGGTGGCGTAATAGCTGTGCAGCTTGTAGCTGCTCCGCGACCGCACCTTGTAGCGACCGCATTTCTTTCCCGAACCCTTCAGGAACTTGTAGTCATCTCCCTGGGTGAAGCCCTTGGTCCTCTCGAGGCGGGACAACGCCTGCTTGAGGTCGGCGATCTTTTCGCACTGGGGCAAACGGACGCTGTCGACGCTCCGGCTACTCTGGGCGGATGCGATCAGGGGAAAAAGAAACAGGACAGCTAACAGCAGCGATCTCATGCAGACTCCGTTGGTTTGCAAGGTGGGGGTGCCCTATTGCACCAGATTTTCACTGCCTTGGGAAAACCGCATCGCGGTTCCGCGCCGGAACGACAAGAGCGCCACTAAATTCCAGAGCAGCGAAATCCGCGCTTGTGGTAACGAATCGATGCGGGCCTTAGCATGAGCGCTCCGAATTCAGAGGAATCATCATGCGCAAATGGATAATAACAATCGTCACTCTCCTCATCGTACTGGCGGGTGTCGGCTACTTCAGCGCCGACAAGGACACGCGACGACTGCTGAGTAATCTGCCCACGAATACGGATGTACTTTTTTGGACCGTGGCACAGCGCGACGCCACCTTTCGCGCCATGGACCGCATCCCGGTGCTGGCCAGCAGCAACGTGATCAAGAGCTCTCGCACCCCCCTGCCCCTCCCCTCCGGCGAGCCCCTGGACATCCCCTTCGACGTGGACAGATACCTGCAGGATCAACGCAGCGCCGGCCTGGTTATCCTGCAGGATGGCAAGCTGCGCCTGGAGCGCTACGGCCTGGACTTCGGCGCCGAGGGCCGATGGACCAGCTTCTCGGTGGCGAAATCCTTCACCTCAACGCTCGTTGGCGCCGCGATTCGGGACGGCCACATCAGCAGCGTGGACGACATGGTGTCAGATTACATTCCGGACCTGCGCGGCTCGGTATACGACGACGTCTCCATCCATCAGCTGCTGACCATGACCTCCGGCGTGCAGTGGAACGAAGACTACGAGGACAGGAACAGCGACGTTGCCCGTTTCAATGAGCACGAGGCAGAACCCGGCGTCGATGTCACGGTCAGCTACATGCGCACGCTGGCCCGGGAGGCCCCCGCGGGAAGCAAATGGGTCTACAAGACCGGTGAAACCAACCTCATCGGTGTTTTGGTGAGCTCCGCCACGGGCAAGTCCCTCGCCGATTACCTGTCTGAGAAGGTCTGGGCTCCCTTCGGTATGGAGCAGGACGCCACCTGGCTGCTCGGCTCCACGGGGCACGAGATCAGCGGTTGCTGCGTCCAGGCTGCCACGCGGGACTTCGCCCGATTCGGACTCTTCATGCTGGCGGGGGGAATCGTC
>CAXBBA010000281.1:0-4115 GCA_963973805.1 uncultured Halieaceae bacterium
TCACGCCCTGCGTGGAAGCATGAGCGTCGGGGTCAGCGACGGCGGACTCCCCCCGGACTCCCTGGTCGAATCCGAGGCGGGAATCCTGCGTGACAGTGAGCGGCTGATCGATACGTTCCACGACAGCGCACCGTCTTCGCGAAGGCAGATCGCCCTGGCGCCGTGCTCGCCGTTTTCCGTCAGTCCCCGACTCATGCGCGATTCCGCAGACCTGGCCCGCCAGCGGGGCGTACGCCTGCACACGCACCTCGCGGAGAACAGCGAGGATGTGGCCTACAGCCGGGAGCGCTTCAACATGACTCCCGGGGAGTACGCCGAGGACCTGGGCTGGGTTGGCGATGACGTCTGGCACGCCCACTGCGTACAGCTCGATGACAGGGATCTTCACCGTTTTGCGGCGACGGGCACGGGCGTGGCGCACTGCCCCTGTTCGAACATGCGACTGGCCTCGGGCATCGCGCCGGTGATGAAGATGCTGGCGACGGGTGTGCCCGTTGCGTTGGGGGTGGATGGATCGTCCTCCAATGACAGCGGCCATCTGCTGGCCGAGGCGCGCCAGGCGCTGCTCCTGCAGCGCCTCCGGGAAGGGGCAGACGCCTGCACGGTGCGCGACATGTTGCGCGTGGCCACCCGGGGAGGAGCCCGGGTCCTGGGGCGTGGGGATCACCTGGGGCAGCTCACCGTGGGGTATCAGGCCGACTGCACGGCCTTCGCAGTGAATGACCTGTGGCACGCGGGCGCGGTGCATGACCCTGTGGCCAGCCTGTTGCTGTGCAATACGGGAACCGCTGCGTACACGGTGGTGGGGGGCGATGTGATCGTGGACCAGGGACGGATCAGCACCCTGGACCTGCCGCCGCTCCTGGAAACCCACCGCGCCATGGCCCTGCGCCTCGCCGCCGGGGAGTTTGCCTGAGAACCCTGCCTGGCCTTATTCGTAGGGCCGCGCGCGGGTGGGCAGGGGGCGCTCCATTGGCCGTCCGACGCTGTCCAGGGGACGCACACCATCGGCGAGCTGATCTAGGTAGCTGCACCAGCCGGTAGATGCGGGGAGGTTCTTGGGTGCCGGCAGGGCCGCCAGTTCGCTGGAGAAGTCCATATCGGGGAGCATTTCCGTCAGCGCATACTCAAGGCGCGCCCTGATGCGAGGGACGGCGATGCGGTTGCGCTGGCCCCAGGCAATCACGTAGTCGTCGCAGAGGATATCGTCCGTGGCCCCGGTGGGGGCATTGGTGAAGCCCACATCGCGATAGGACTGGAAGTGCGTGGCCATCATGAATTCTTCGACCAGCATTGCCAGGTCTTCGAATGGGGTGCTGAAGCCGTACAGATCGTTCGCGCGGTCCGATGCGAAGAATGTCGCCACCTGCTTCGGCGTGTACTCCGCCTCCTCCGGCGTGGGGTCCCAGCCCTGGTACAGCACCCCTGCGAGGCCATACAGTTCCGGCGCCAACAGGGGCGAGTGATCCGTCAGGCCGGTGGAGACCGGCACTACGGACTGCTGGAAGGGGGCGAGCCAGGGGTTCAGCTTGGCTAACTCCGGTGCGGCGATCGCATCGCTGGCGTGGGAAAACTCATGAAACAGCACGGCGGCGGTGTAGGGAACAGCCTGTTCGAGCGTTCGTGCGCCGTCCTCGTCCACCTCGTAGGCGCGGGCACCGACGCTTTCACCATCACGCACGTAGCGCGCCAGATCCGAGAAGTTGACGTTACTCGAAAACTCCGAGCGGTAGTCCTCTTCTTCGCTGACGGTGGCGTATTCCTCATCGGTCAGCCAGAAGAAGTCCGGGTCCAGGTAGACAGCGTTGGTGATGGGGTCGAAGTAGGCGGGGCGCACCGCGTCGGATATCACTATCGCGGACACGCTGCGGGCCAGGGTGAGCACCGTGGCCGGCATCTGCTCCAAGAACTGTTCAAAGCGGGTTGCCATCCAGTCGTGGGACACGACCAGGCGCTCCATCAGGTCCGCCACGGTCGGCTGGGCGGAGCTGGTGCCGATGAGCGGTAGCTCCGTGACCGAGCACAGGTCAGCAAAGTAGATGGGCGAGAGGCAGTACACGAGATCATCCGCCAGGGGACTCTGCTCGACGGCGGGTTTCAGCGGTGCGCGTTCCACAAGCTGCACCGCGTCGATGTCCAGGGAATCGGCGGACAGGTCGTACTCGATATCAGTCCGCAGACGTTGCAGCAAAAATTCTTCGCCGCGAAAGCGGTCCGCGTAGGCCGTGGCGGTCCAGCTCACCACGTCTTTGTAGTCCACGACATCGTCGTTGTTGATGTCCTCGACCAGGCGCTGCGCGGCATCATCCAGCGCCGCCTGGAGCTCCTTGTTGCTCATGTCGTCAAGGTCCGGCAGCAGGTACCGATAGACCGCTTCGGTCATCACGGATACGCGCGTGATGCCCTTGAGCTGACGCCCCGTGAGGATGGCGTGCCAGGTCCCCAGCACCGGTTCTCCCGTGGCGTCCCGTTGCTGGTCGGAGTTGTAGTCGTAGTCCAGTCCTCCGGAGGCCGTGATCAGATAGAACTGGTTGGGGAGGAGCTCGTCCTTGGGCAGTTCCACCGCCCCCATAAGGGACACCTTCTGGTTTTCCGTGAGCTCTGCCCAATCCCCGGACGAGAACAGCGCTTCGGTTTGCTCGGGCGTGAAGGAGCTGGCGTCTTCGATCAGCGCAGCGCCTCCGCGAAGGGGAGCGATGGTTACGGACGCCCCGCTCACGGGGCCGTAAAGTTCCACGTAGAGACAGCCCTGGAGCAGGGCACCTGAAGCGAGGATGGCCAGGCGGGCAAGGGAACGACGCAGGATCATGTTATGGATTCTGTTGTTGCGCAGATGGAGAAAGGCTAAACGATATGTTTGCAAAGTAGAAGTAAAACTATTTTTACTTGCTCTCGTCGTCGAACAGCCAGCGCTCCAGGTGGGGCTTCACGTATTTGGGAAACAGCAGGAACGCCAGCACGAGGAGGATGATGCCGAGGGGTGGCTGCCACTGCACAAACACCACGGGCCAGGTGAAGGCCAGCACCGTGTTGCGGATCGTGTCGATGAGCACTTCGACGCCGAAGCTGATCACGGCACCGGCGTCGTAGCTTTCCAGGGACAGGAACGTGGGGATGTCATCAAAGAGTAATTCCATGACCTCGAGGTAGAGTAACGACAGCGCAAAGCCCACGGCATACAGACCACCGCCGCGTAGCTTCCAGATGCGTCGAAGCCAGCCCAGGAGCGCTTCCCGCAGCTGATCGAGCACGCCGTCAGGTCCCATGAGGGCCTCCCGGCCCAGCTCTCCCGCGGCACGCACCTCGTCTCCGATGCGCTCGCGCACCGTGGGGTCCGGTGGCGGAGGTTGCGCCTGGGCCTGCGTGGGTGGAACGGTATCGTGGGGTTCTTCAGCCATGGTGTCCTCGCTTGGCGCTCCGTCAGCTGCCGGAGCCCGACAGGGCGATCCACTGGGCCACGATGGCCCGTTCCTCATCCGTCATACCCGTCTTGTTCATGAAGGGCATATCCTGACTGTCGATGCTGCGGGCCTTGATGCGTGGAGCCCATTGCTCCATCTGCTCCACGCTGTCGAGGAGCACGCCGCCGGGAGCGATGGTGAACACATCGTCCGTGGGGTTCGCCCCATGGCAGCTGCTGCAGCGCTCAGTGATGATGGACTGGGCCCGGGCCGCCAGCGCGGTCGGATCTGCCGATGCGACCCTGGAAACCGGCGCGGGCCGGGGCGCGATGAACGCGGCGAGGGCGATGGTGGCGGCAACCGCCCCGGCGAGAATGACCGGGCGTTGTTTGCCGTGGTGGCGCAACACGAAGTACTGGCGCGAAATGGCGGTTATCACCACGATGATGAGCAGCACGAGCCAGTTCAATTCGTGGCCGTAGGTCATGGGATAGTGATTGCTGATCATGATGAACAGCAGGGGCAGCGTGAGATAGGTATTGTGCGTGGAGCGGAGTTTCGCCTTCGCCCCCCAGCTGGGGTCAATGGGAGTTCCGGCTTCCAGCGCGGCGACCAGTTTGCGTTGCCCGGGCATGATGACCATGGCGACGTTACCCACCATGATGGTGCCGATGATGGCGCCGAAGTGAATGTAGGCGCCGCGCCCGCTGAACA
>CAXBBA010000282.1:0-4092 GCA_963973805.1 uncultured Halieaceae bacterium
GAGGAATTCGCTGCCGTCACGCTCCGCATCCACAGCCAGCAGCACTACGATGGATACCATCTGGAAAGCGGTTTTTACCTTGCCGATCATCGAGACGGCGACGGACGTGCGCTTACCCAGTTCCGCCATCCATTCCCGCAGCGCCGACACCACGATCTCGCGGCCGATGATGACGCAGGCAGCCAGGGTGAACAGCAGATCGTTGTGGCGCTCCACCAGCAGCACCAGGGCAACGGCGACCATGAGCTTGTCCGCCACGGGGTCCAAAAAGGCGCCAAACGGCGTCATCTGCCCCAGGCGTCGAGCCAGGTAGCCATCGAACCAGTCCGTGATCGCCGCAATGGCGAACACCAGCGCGGCGACCAGCAGGTGATACTTGAACGGCATGTAAAACACCGCCACGAGCACCGGGATGAGTACGATGCGCAGCAGCGTGAGGGCGTTTGGAATGTTGATGGGCAAGAAGAGTCCCCGCGTCGTTCAGTCGGCGACACCGTGAAGGTGGTCGTAGATAGTTCGCGCCATGGTAGCACTGATGCCGGGGATCTTTCGCAGTTCTTCCATGCTCGCATTCTCGACCGCACCGGCGCTGCCGAAGTGCCGTAGCAGCTCCCGGCGACGCTTGGCGCCGACACCGGGAATCGACTCCAGGCGGGACTCCCTGCGCTGTCGGTCGCGACGTCCCCGGTGCCCCGTGATCGCGAAGCGGTGTGCCTCATCGCGTATCTGTTGAATCAGGTGCAGCGCGGGATGATCCGAGGGCAACTGAATTTCGCCGCCGCTCTCGCCGAGGATCAGGGTCTCGAACCCGGCCTTGCGCGTCGTGCCCTTGGCGACCCCCACCACCTCGATGCCGTCGATCTGGAGCTCCTTCAGGACATCCAGCGCCTGGGTGACCTGCCCTTTGCCGCCATCGATCAGCAGAATCTCGGGCATTGCGGCCGCTTCATCCCGCAGGCGCCGGAAGCGTCGCGTGAGGGCCTGGTGCATGGCAGCGTAATCGTCCCCGCCGGTCACATCTTTGATATTGAAGCGACGATAATCGGACTTCCGCGCACCGTTTACGTCGAACACGACACAGGAAGCTACGGTCGCTTCGCCGCTGCTGTGATCGAAGCACTCGATGCGTTGCGGGTAGCCGTCCAGCTCCAGCACGTCCTGAAGCGCCTGCAAACGATGCTGCACGGACTGCTTGCCCGCCAGATGGGCCTGGAGGTTGGTCTGGGCGGTCTGCGTCCCGAGCTGGAGCCAGCGCGAGCGGGCTTCGCGCACCCGGGTCTTTATCTGCACCTTGCGTTCCGCGCGGTCTCCGAGCACTTCTTCCAGAACGCTGCGGGCCTCGAGCACGTGGCTGAGCACAATCTCTGGCGGAATGCGCTGCTCCCCGCGCAGGTAGAACTGGGGAAGAAAGGCTTCGAGCACCTGGCTTTCACTGTCATCCAGGCGCAACCTGGGATAGAAACTCTTGCTGCCGAGGACCCGGGCGTCCCTCACGAAGAGCACCTGCACACAGCACTGACCGCCATCCAGGGCCACGGCGATCACGTCCAGGTCCCCCTGGGCTCCCTCGATACCCTGGGTATTCTGCACCTGTTGCAGATCCTGGATCTGGTCCCTCAGCTCCGCCGCCTTTTCGTAGGCCAGCGCCTCGGCGGCCTTTTCCATGTCATCCGCGAGGCGCACGAGCAGCTCCCGGGATTTGCCCTGCAGGAACAGTTCGGTCTTCTCGACCTGCGACGCATAGTCCTCCTCGGACACCAGGCCCACACAGGGGCCCGAGCAGCGGTTGATCTGATACTGCAGGCAGGGTCGGGATCGATTGCGAAAATAGCTGTCTTCGCACTGACGCACGCGAAATACCTTCTGCAGAAAATGCAGGGACTGGCGCACGGCGCCGGCGCTGGGATAGGGCCCGAAGTATCGACCCTTGCGCCGCTTGCGTCCCCGGTGCAGAGACAAACGGGGATACTTGTCATCGCTGGACAGGAAAATGTACGGGTAGGACTTGTCGTCCTTGAGCAGGATGTTGTACGGCGGCCGATGGGCCTTGATGAGGTTCTGCTCGAGCAGCAGCGCATCCGCTTCGGTCGATGTCACCGTGACCTGGATATCGCGGATGCGCATGACCAGGGCCACGGTCTTCGCGTTCAGCCCCGTATTGCGAAAATAGCTGCTGACGCGGTTCTTCAGATTCCGCGCCTTGCCAACGTAGAGAAGCTCGCCCTCGCCGTCGTACATCTGGTACACACCGCAACGGCTGGTCAGGGACTCGAGGAACGGCGCTGGATCAAAGGTCTCAGCCATGGCCGTACACTCGCGGTTCAAGCTCCAGAACCAGCGCGTAGCGCCTCTCCACCTCATCGATGATCCGTTGCGCGAGCCGGAGCACGTCCCCTTGCGTCGCATCACCGCTATTGCTGATCACCAGGGCATGGCGGGGCGACACCCGGGCACCTCCCTCTTCCGCCCCCTTCAAACAACAGGAGTCGATGAGCCACGCCGCAGACAGCTTTACCCGTCCATCCGCCTGGGGATAGCGCGGCATCTTCTGGGCTCCCGGGAGCGAAGGTAGCTGCGCCGCGCTGATCACGGGGTTCTTGAAGAAACTCCCCACATTGGGTTCGATATCGGGGTCCGGAAGGCGCTCCCGTCGCAGTGCGACCACAGCCTGAAGCACCTCCCGGGCACTGAGGTCCGGGCTCCCCTCCAAACGCTGGGACAGTGCCGGGTAGGAGACGTCCAGCTCGCCGTGCTTTGCCAGGCAAAAGTCCACGCTGCAGATAAGAAACCGGTCCCGCAGCGCTCCCTTGAAGATGCTGTGGCGATAGCTGAACTCGCACTCGCCCGCTTCCAGCGTGCGCATTGCCCCGCTCTCCAGGTCCACTCCGTGCACCGCTTCGATGAAAGCGGAGACCTCGCGACCGTAGGCTCCGATGTTCTGGACCGGAGCGGCGCCGACGGTGCCGGGTATCAGCGCCAGGTTCTCCAGCCCCCCATAGCCGTCGCCCACGGTATCGCACACCAGTTCATGCCACGACAGTCCCGCGCCGACGCGCAGGTGAATATGATCTTCGTCTTCGCGCAGCGTCGCCACGCTACGGTCCGTCACGTACAGCGCTATGCCCTGCAGCACCTCAGGCAACACCACATTGCTGCCCTCGCCCAGGGGCAGTAGCTTATGACCCCGCTCCTTCGCCAGGCGCACCGCATCCTGAGCCTGCTCCGCGCTGGAGACGCTCAGCGCATCAGCGGTGCAGGCCAGGGCCAGCGTATTGGGCAGGTGCTGGTTGTGCTCAAGCATGGTCATGCGAGGAGTGCGCGCACCGCTTCGAGATCCTCCGGCGTGTCCACGCCACCGGGCACCGGCACCGCAGCCTCGGCCACGTGAATGCCCTGAATCAGATACAGGGCGCGCAGCTGTTCGAGGGACTCGAGAGTCTCCAGCGGCGCCGGTGCCCAGGTCCGATAGCGACGCAAAAAGCCCGCGCGATAGGCATACAGCCCCAGATGGCGATACCAGGCGCCGTCGGGCATGGTGCCGCTGTCCAGCTGCTGATCCCGGGGCCAGGGAATGCAGGCACGGCTGAAGTACAGCGCCATGCCGTTGCGGTCGGTGACCACCTTGACCGCATTCGGATCGACCAGCACCGCCGGGTCTGTGATCGCTTCGCACAGCGTGGCGATGCTGGCCCGAGGCTGGCTTTTGAGATTCGCCGCAACCTGCTCGATCACCTCTGCGGGGATCAACGGCTCGTCCCCCTGCACGTTCACCACGATGTGTTCGTCATCCAGCTCCAGACGATCCACTACTTCTGCCAGGCGATCCGTGCCGCTGGGGTGGTCCGGGCGCGTCAGAAGGCACTCACCACCGAAGGCCTCGCAGGCACTGGCGATGTCCTCGTGGTCCGTGGCTACGACGACGCGGTCCGCCGAGGAGGCCCGGGCTCGCTCCCACACATGCTGCACCATGGGCTTGGCGCCGATGCGCTGGAGGGGCTTGCCCGGGAGGCGCGTTGATGCGTGGCGAGCGGGGATGACAACAAGAAAACTCATGGGCCGGTCTCTCTGGCGATTTCAGCATTGAGGCGCTTG
>CAXBBA010000283.1:0-4083 GCA_963973805.1 uncultured Halieaceae bacterium
GTTGCTGCGGTACTTCAGGTCCTTTGCGTCTGCGCCATAGATGCGCTCGGGGTAGGGCACGATGTAGCGCTTCTTCTGTGTTTTCTCGTTGAATTCCGTGAGCGTGCCATTGATGGTGGTGGCGTAAATCAGCGTCGGATCATCGGGGTCAAAGGCGATGTGAGCACTCTCGCCCCCGCCGACCGCGTGGTAGTCCTCGGGGCCGATGGAGCCGTCCCAGGCCCAGGCGGCGATGGATACGGTCGAATTGTCCTGCTGACCTGCATAGAGGCGCCATGGAGTCTGCCGGTCCGTAACTAGCCGATAGAACTGGGCCGTGGGCTGGTTCTCGATGCTCGACCAGGTGTCGCCGCCGTCGAGGGTGACGGTGGCGCCACCGTCATTGCCGTTGATCATGATGCGGCTGTCGTTTGGATTGATCCAGTGGTCCTGGTGATCTCCGTGGGGAGTGCTGATTTTGCTGAAGGTCTTGCCACCGTCGATGGATTTCATGAGCGGTACATTCAGCACCCACACTGTGTCCGGGTCGCTGGGGTCGGCGGTGAGGTGCATGTAATACCAGGCGCGGGTGTGCAGAACACGGTGAGGATTGATTTGCGCCCAGGACTCGCCGTAGTCATCACTGCGCCAGAGCCCTCCCTGGCCATACTCGGCTTCGATAATGGCGTAGATGCGTGAGGGCTGGCTGTCGGAAACATCAATGCCGATTTTGCCGACGAGCGAGGGCAGGCCGCCCTCGAGCTTGTCCCAGCTATCGCCGCCGTCCACGGACTTGTAGATGCCACCGCCTTCACCGCCTGACTTGATGTACCAGGGTTTGCGCCCGTGGTGCCACAGAGCGGCGTACAGGGTTCGGGGGTTACTTGGGTCCAGGGTGATGTCTGTCGCGCCGGTATCGGCGTTGACCTTGAAGACCTGCTGCCAGCTTTCTCCTCCGTCGAGGGTCCGGTAGACGCCGCGCTCCGGATTCGGGGCCCAGATTTGACCCTGTACAGCTACCCAGGCGATGTCCGGGTCCGAGGGATGGATCTGGATCTTGGCGATCTGGCCTGCGTGGGGGAGTCCGACGAACTTGAATGTGCGCCCGGCATCCGTGGACTTCCACAGGCCCTCACCCTGAGCCGTGGTGACACCTCGAATGGGTGCCTCGCCGGTACCGACATAAATCACGTTGGAGTCCGATGGCGCCACACTGATGGCGCCGATGGTGCCCACGGGAATCTGCCCGTCGGAAATGTTCTCCCAGCTGCTGCCGGCGTTGTGTGTCTTCCACACACCGCCACCGGCGGCGCCCATATAGTAGGTGTGGGGGTCGTCGGGGACGCCGGTGCCCGCCGTAACGCGGCCACCACGCCAGGGCCCCACAAGGCGGTATTCCAGCCCATCGATCAGCGACGGGTCTACCGTCGCGAAGGTGGCGTTGGAACATACAGTGGCGATAGAGAGAAGGCAGGTACCAATGAAGGTGCCGGAGACTCGAAACATGCAGCTAACTCCACAGGGTGCGATGCAGAGCAGGGAGCAGCGCACGGTCGAAAGGAACGGACGCCATGTTTTAGCATTGCTGGGCGCCTGGGCCAAGGCGAAATGGAAAAACCCAGCCGCGCCGGAGCTGGGCGGCCTGAAGAGTAGTGGAGCTGCCTTAGGGGGTATTCAGGTAGGGAGTGCGGATCAGGCGACGGTATTCAGAATGTTCTCTCGCGATCCCAGCAATTCACTGATGGACTCAAGGAGGCCTGTTTTCTCTTCGTCCGTGCTGTCTTCGCCATAGTATTGATCCAGCAGGGCATACAGTTCGCTGAGGGTCTCTTCGTCCAGACTCACACCTTCGCTACCGGGGCGCGGTCCGCCCTGGGGTGGCGGCCCCTGGAGGCCTGCGGCGTCGCCGACGGCTTTTGCATCAAAGCCCGCCTCTTCCATGGCGACGCGGAGCCCGTCACCGGGGTTGATACCCGCTTCCGAGAATGTTTCCACAATCGATCGCGCGTCGGCCTGGGACAGATTGTCGGCGTCGTATTGCGCCAGGGTGTCGCTGATCAACTGCTGCTGGTCAACGGTAAGCGATGTGGAGGACGTGGAAAATGTTGCCTGGGGGCTGGGAAAAGCGGTGCCGGCGATCGTGTTTACCATGCTCATCGTCCTTTTGTAGCATTCCTGGGAGGTTGTCTGACACCGTGGCTCACAAACGTGCAGTCACGGTGCAGAGAAGTACCAGATTGTGTGGTGTCTCGGAGTGGGCTCCGACATGGGCGTTGCCTTTGCTCCGATGGCTGGGGACGTTCCCAGGGCCAGTTGCCGCCAAATTCCCCTCGGAAGAGCCTTGATGCAGGTCATTCCCATCTGCACTTTGCTGGCGGATACTCGAGGTGAAGAGTGACTCTTCTTGGCGTCCTAGTTCAGCCGCGGTGGGTGACGGGAAGGCGACGGGGGAGTCATACAAACCTGATCAAGCGGAGGGCTTGCCCTGTGGCAACCATCACGTTTCTCGGTGCAGCCCAGGAAGTTACTGGCTCCTGTCACTTACTCGAAACGGAATCCGGTGCGCGGATCCTGCTTGATTGCGGCATGCATCAGGGGGGTGACGCGGTAAAGCGCATCGAAGATGAGAAGTTCGCTTTTGATCCCGGTGACATTGATATTGTTCTGTTGTCCCATGCCCACCTCGACCACTGCGGGCTTCTACCCAAGCTTTACCTCGAAGGCTTCACCGGCCCCGTAATCTGCACCCGGGCTACCGCGGCATTGCTGGATATCATGCTGCATGACTCCGTTGGCCTGTATCTGCGGGATCTGGAACGCGAGAATCGCCGCCGCGCACGGCGAGGCAAGGAACCCCGATCACCGGCGTTGACCATGGATGCGGTGGAGGGAGTGCTCGGTTTGTGCGCTGGGCATGGCTACGGCGAGGCTGTCGAGTTGGGAGAAACCGTGGTGGTGCGGTTCCACGACGCGGGACACATTCTGGGATCGTCCATTATCGAGGTGATGATAAGGGAAGGTGGAGCAGAGAAGACGCTCGTGTTCTCCGGAGATCTGGGTAAGAGCGACTCCGTGTTGATGAATGAACCTACGCGCCTGTCTCGCGCAGAGGTGTTACTGGTTGAGAGTACCTACGGGGATCGGGATCACCGTGGCGAACAGGACTCATTGATACAGCTGCGTGATATTCTCAAGGAGACCTGGCGCGCCGGCGGCAACGTCATGATTCCCGCCTTCGCCGTCGGCCGTACCCAGGATGTGTTGTTCCACCTTGGGGTTCTGCACCAGCAAGGGGAACTCGACCCCTGGGAAGTATTCCTGGATAGCCCGATGGCGATCGCCGTGACGCGGGTCTACGATCGCTGGCTCTCAAACCTCGATCCTGACCAGGTGCGACAACTGAGTGATGCGCACCGTTCGTCCCTGGAAGCTTTTCTGCCGCGCCTGACCATGTCCATGGGTACCGATGAATCCATGGCGATCAACCGGATCAAGAGCGGAGCCCTGATCATCGCCGGTAGTGGCATGTGTACCGGCGGTCGCATTCGCCATCACTTCAAACAGCGTATCTGGGACGATCGCAACACCATTATCTTTACTGGGTTCCAGGCTCGCGGCACGCTCGGCAGGATACTGGTTGACGGTGCTACGGAGATCAAGATGTTTGGGGAGCGATTCGTGGTGAAAGCGCGCATCGAAACCCTGGGTGGGCTTTCGGCGCACGCCGGGCAAAGTGGTCTTCTGCGGTGGATAGCGGGATTCCAGCCGCCGGCTCGCACGCTGTTGGTACACGGTGAGGAGAAGGCTCAGCGAGCCATGGCCGAGCGCCTGCTAGACGAGCAGGGGCTCGCGGTCGAGGTGCCAAGCAGGGGAGATTGTATTGAGTTTTAAGCGTGGGAACCGCACCACCGATGCCTGCGAGCTGATTGAATAGCTGCAGCGCGGCGACTCGGGGAACTATTGCCGTGACGGTTTGACGGCCACGGCAATATCGCTGTTGTCAGCGCCACGTCGTGGACGTGGCATAAAGGGTTCAGCGCTTAAGCAGGTCCCGGATTTCAGTCAGGAGCACAATATCCTCGGCGGGGGGGCTGGCTCCGCTGA
>CAXBBA010000284.1:0-4078 GCA_963973805.1 uncultured Halieaceae bacterium
CGAGGCCGGCCGCGGTTCCTTAAGCGAGCCGATCCCCCAACTTCTTTTTCGGCGAGTGTAGGAACCGCGGTCGGCCTCGCCTCCCGGAGAGCGAAGTACAGAGTGCAGAGTGCAGAGTGCGAGCAAATCAGCCGGTGATCTGCTCCAGAACGTGTCGGGCTCCCTCCGCATCGAGGAGCTTGGGACAGAAATAGCCCGTGCCTTCTGCAACCGCCAGATTGATAAGGTAATCGTAGTCCTCCGCGCGGATCTTCTCCGAAGTCCGGGGAATACCGACGCTATCGCTCAACGCCACAACCGCGTGGATGAAAGCCCGGGCGCGGGCTGTGACCGAGCCACCGTGGCCCACACCGATAAGATCCGCCAGCTCCGCCAGGGGCTGGGCAGCTTCCTCGGCGCACCAGTCCAGAACGTGGGGCAGCACCAGCGCGTTGGCAAGTCCGTGGGGGATACTGTATTTGCCCCCGAGCTGGTGGGCGATGGCATGCACATTCCCGACATTTACCTGATTGATCGCAATGCCCGCGTAGTAGGCCGCGAGCACCATGGCTTCGCGCGCTTCCAGATCGTCGCCCTGTTGATAGACGCGCTCCAGATTGGCGAAGATCAGGCGCACCGCCCGCTCCGCGTTTTCCTTGCGCGTGCCCCGATCCCAGCGCGAGATATAGGCCTCCACCGCGTGCGTCAGCGCGTCCATGCCTGTCGCGGCCGTGATGTGTGGCGGCAATCCCAGCTGCAGTTCCGCATCCAGGGCCGTAGCACTCACCACCATCGACGAACCCGACAGAACGGACTTTTCGTGGGTCTCGGTATCGGAGATAACCGCGCCCATCGTCGCTTCCGAGCCGGTGCCCGCCGTCGTGGGAATCACATAGATTGGCACAATCTCGTGCGTCACCTTGCCGAAGCCGACCCACTCCTTCGGATCCTCGTCCGTGAGACCACAGCAGGCGACGAGCTTTGCGCAATCAATGGACGAGCCCCCACCGATCGCCAGCACCGCCTCGCTGCCATGGGCCTTCAGGATCGCAGTCCCTTCCGCCACCTGACCAAAGGTGGGGTCCGGGAGCACACCGTCGTAGAAGGCGATATCCATCTCACTGTCCGCCAGACCCTCAATGGCCTTGTCCACAATGCCGAGCTCCCGCAGGGACTTGTCCGTGACCACGAGCAGACGCCGGATGCCCGAGCGACGAATATGAGCGCAGAGCTGACGCGAACTGCCGGCCCCGGCGAAGGCCAGGTAACTGACCCCGGGCGAAAACGTGGTCAGGACTTTGGCGAGAAAGAAGAGCAGAGAGTTCTTTATTTTATTAAGCATGCGTTATTCTCGGGTGTGCAGGAATAAGGCGCGAAAGAGTAGCAACTACTACCCGTCACTGCGAGTACCACCCCTTGCCAGCCAGCGGCCGGGGTGCCATGTTGGTCGCAGGAACCGGAGCGTCTTCCCACGAAAAGGAAACTCCCATGACAGAGCAAACCCGCCGCTACGTTCACATCGATGAAAAGGACCGCTCCCTCTCGCTGCGGGAAGACCGCACGCCGCTGCCCGGCGCAGAGGAAATACTCATCGAAGTGCGCGCCGCCGGGATCAATCGTGCGGACCTGTTGCAGCGCAAGGGTCTCTACCCACCGCCACCGGACGCCTCGCCGATCATGGGCCTGGAGGTGGCGGGCACCGTGCTGGCCTGTGGTGAGGCAGTGGCGGACTGGGAGCCCGGCGATCAGGTCTGCGCCCTGACCCACGGCGGTGGTTACGCGTCCCATGCCATTGCCCCCCAGGGACAATGCCTACGGGTCCCCAGGGGCTGTTCCCTGGAGGCTGCGGCGGCGCTGCCCGAAGCCCTGCTCACGGTCTGGCACAACATCTTTCAGCGCGCGGGACTGCAAAGCGGCGAGCGGATTCTGGTCCACGGTGGCGCCAGCGGCATCGGCACCCTCGCCGTCTCGATCTGCCGCGCCCTGGGAGCCGAGGTCTACAGCACCGCCGGTACCGATGAGAAGTGCCGCCGCATCGAAGCCCTCGGTGCGACCCGCTGCTTCAACTATCGCAGCGAAGACTTTGCCGAGGCGCTGGAAGCCCTGGATCTGGCAAACGCCATGAACGTGATTCTGGATATGGTTGGCGGTGACTTCGTGCAGAAAAATCTCCGCGTCGCAGCCCCCGAGGGACGCATCGTCAACATCGCCTATCTCCGCGGCTTCACCGCCGAAGTGAACTTCGCGCCCCTGCTGCTCAAGCGTCTGACCATGACCGGCTCGACCCTCCGCGCCCAGTCCCGGCAGCAGAAAGCCCGCATGGTGGTGGAGATCACCGAACGGCTGTACGAACACCTCGATAGCGGCGCGGTAAAACCGGTCATAGACCGGAGCTTTGCCCTGGACGATGTGGAGGAGGCCCAGGCCTACATGGAGAGTGGCGACCACATGGGCAAGATCCTGCTCCTGCCCTGAGAACCCCCTACCCGGAGGCCCGCGTACCGAGGCATTCAGAATGAAGCTCCAGTCCCTTGTCTTCGGATTGCCCTGCGTCCTGCTGCTCGCCCTCGGCGGCTGCGGTGGTGGCGGAGGCGGCGGTTCCTCGACGCCCTCCCCGTCCACACCCGTCGCCAACACCCCTCCGACTGCCAGCGCTGGGCCGGGCCTGACCGTGGACGGGAGCAGCACCGTTACCCTGGATGGCAGCGATAGTCGCGACAGCGACGGTGTTATCAGCACCTGGCTCTGGGTCCAGACCGACGGTCCGTCCGTGGTCCTTGAGGGTAGCGACAGCGCCACGGCCACGTTCGTCGCTCCGGAACTGCTGGACACCACAAGCCTGAGCTTCAGCCTGACCGTGACCGACGATGACGGTGACAGCAGCAGCGCGTCCGTCACCGTGACCGTGCGCGCCTCCACCCTGCCCCGGGTCGCCCTGGCAGGACGCATCCTCCCGGCGGTGAGTCAGGGCCTGGACAGCGACACCAACGATCCCTTCAACCCCTTCGTCTCCAATGACGACCCGGCCAGCCCCCAACCCCTGGGGAACCCCGCCACCGTGGGTGGCTACGTCAACGAAGAGGGCACGGGTGCGGAAGGCCGGTCTCAGATCGACGGAGACCGCGAGGACTACTACGTGGTGGAGCTCCTCGATGGGCAGACGCTCAACCTCCTCGTGGCGGAGTTCCAGGATGCGGACGCGGACCTCTACCTCTATAGCGAAGACGGAGAGCTCGTGGACTTTTCCATCGAGACCGGAGAACTCGAAACGATTCGCATCACCAAGCGCGGCACCTACCTGGTGAACGTGTCCATCTTCAACGGCGCAACCAACTACACACTGGCCATTGGCTCCAGCCTGGAGCCCGACGCAAGGCACTACGGCGACGTCATTCCCAACCAGCTCATCGTCCGCAACGCCAACGACCGCATCATGGAGGACCTGCGCAACCGCATCCTCCGGGACCGGGGCGCACAGCAGATCGGCGGTGGTCACCGGCGGGCGCGCCTCGTCGCCCTGGAGGAGCCGGCCACGAGTCCGGGTAGCCGCTCCCGCCTGCGCGGTCAGGACTTCCGGCGATCCCAGTTCCGGGATCTGCAAAAGGCCCGGCGCTGGGACACGCTCCTGACGATCAAGGGCCTGAATCTGGACAACCCGGACAGCGCGACCTTCGAACCCAATTACCGCGTCTATCCCCATGCCTCGGTGAACGACGAAGCCTATCGTTTTCAGTGGCACTACTCCCTGATCAACGTTCCCGGGGCCTGGGACACAAGCACCGGCAGCGCCAATATCGTGGTCGCGGTGGTGGACACGGGCGTATTGCCTGCGCACCCGGATCTGGCGGGACAACTGGTGGATGGCTACGACTTCATCCGCGATCCCGACGAAGCCGCCGACGGTGATGGTATCGACCCCAATCCCCAGGAGGACATCGGCGACGCGGACCCTGGCGCTATCAACTTTCACGGCACCCACGTGGCGGGCACCGTAGCCGCCGCCGGCAACAACGGTATCGGCGTGGCGGGCTTGGCCTATGGCTCCCGCGTCATGCCCCTGCGCGCCATCAATGCCAGCGGTGGCACGCTGTACGATGTG
>CAXBBA010000285.1:0-4073 GCA_963973805.1 uncultured Halieaceae bacterium
ACTCACCTCGGGCAAGATCCTGGCCCAGCTGGCGGATAAACTGGAACGCGGGGCTCTGATGCGGTGACGGCCGCGGAGGGTCGGCAGGGGTATCATCCTGCTCTACTTCTCTGAAGGGGTTCACGCTCTGAGAAGGAGCGTCCTTGCCGCCTGTAACCATGCTGGGCCTCGTGATTGCACCTGTGTCCTGACCCGCAATTATAGCGTCTCCGAAGCAGGGTTCAGTTGACTTGGTGCAGGGAAATGACCGATAGTCGCGCGCCTCTCTGTCTGTGGGGATCAGCCGGTCGCGCGGTTGCCCCACGCCAACAACCATAACGAAGCCAGCACGGAATGCTCCGTCACGTCGACCCCGGTTGACGCGGTAGGGCTGCGCTTCGCAATTCGATGGAAATGATTGTGATCAGGCAAATGCAACAGGACTGGTTCGGTAACGTTCGCAACGATCTTCTCGCGGGGCTGGTGGTGGCTCTGGCATTGATTCCCGAGGCGATCGCGTTCTCGATCATCGCCGGGGTCGATCCCAAGGTCGGGCTCTATGCCTCGTTCTGTATCGCCGTGGTTATCGCCTTCGCCGGAGGCCGGCCGGGGATGATCTCTGCGGCTACGGGGGCCATGGCCCTGGTCATGGTCACGCTGGTGAAGGAGCACGGCCTGCAGTACCTGCTGGCGGCGACAGTGCTCACGGGCGTGCTGCAGATCATCGCGGGACTGATCAACCTCGGTTCGCTGATGCGCTTTGTGTCTCGATCTGTGGTGACGGGCTTTGTGAATGCGCTGGCGATTCTGATCTTTATGGCCCAGCTGCCGGAGCTTATCGATGTGACCTGGCACGTCTACGCTATGACCGCTGCGGGCCTGGGCATCATCTACGGCCTGCCCCTGCTGACGCGGGCGATACCGTCGCCGCTGGTCACCATTGTCGTCATGTCCGTTATTGCCATAGCCCTGGACCTGGATATCCGCCGCGTGGGCGACATGGGCGAGCTTCCCGACGCCCTGCCGGTGTTCCTGTTGCCCGAGGTGCCGCTCAACCTGGAAACCCTGCTCATCATCCTGCCGTTCTCGCTCACCTTGACGGTGGTGGGGCTGCTCGAATCCCTGATGACGGCAACGATTGTGGATGATCTTACGGATACGAAGAGTGACAAGAACCGCGAATGCGTAGGGCAGGGCGTGGCCAATATCGCCAGCGGGTTTATCGGTGGCTTGGCCGGCTGCGCGATGATCGTATTCCTGGGTGACTGGGTGGGGCAGATTCCCATGGCGGCGCTGGTCGCGGTGATGATCATGGTCTCCATCGGCACCTTCAATTGGGCGTCGATTCGCGACCTGCGCTCTCATCCCAAGAGTTCCAGCACAGTTATGCTCGCCACGGTGGTGGTGACCGTGGCCACGCACGACCTGGCGATGGGCGTGTTGACCGGTGTGCTGCTGTCGGGCTTCTTCTTCGCCCACAAGGTCGGGCAGATTTTCTATGTGCGTTCCATGGCCGAAGACGATGGCCGCACGCGCACCTACACTATTTTTGGACAGGTGTTTTTTGCCAGCGCCGATCGGTTCGCCAATGCCTTTGATTACAAGGAAGTCATTGATCATGTGCGCATCGACGTGAGTCGCGCGCACTTCTGGGATATCACGGCAATCAGCGCCCTGGACAAGGTAGTGATGAAGTTCCGGCGCGAGGGCACTACCACCGAAGTCATTGGCCTCAACGAAGCCAGTGCCACGATGATTGACCGCTTTGCGGTGCACGACAAGCCGGGCAATGAACGCGACCTGCTGCTGGAGCACTGAATATCATGAATGACAACCGAGTGTTGGCCTGCGTCGATCAGTCCCGCTACGCCGATAACGTTCTGGACGCGGCGACCTGGGCGGCGCAGCGCGTCGAAGCGCCCCTGGAACTGCTGCATGTTATAGACCGCCACGAGACACCCCCCTCGGGTGAAGATCACAGTGGCACCATTGGTATCGATGCGCAGGAGCGTCTGCTGGATCAGCTCAGTGCCGAGGACGAGCAGCGCAGCCTGCAGGCCCGGGAGCAGGGCAGGGAACTGCTGCGGCGCCTGCGTGAGCGGGCGGTGGATGCCGCGCTGAACGACGTGGATATTCGCCTGCGCTACGGCGCGCTTGAGGAAGCGCTGGTGGAGCGAGAGGAGGCCGTGCGTCTGGTCGTGCTGGGGCGTCGTGGTGAGGCCGCAGAAATGACCCAGCGAGCCCTGGGTCGCAACGTCGAGAGCCTGGTACGCGCCCTGCATCGCCCCATCCTCGCGGTGACCGACAGCTTCAGGCCCCCGCAGCAGGTGATGTTCGCTTTCGATGGTGGCGCCGTCACGCGCCGGGGCGTGGAGATGGTGGCCGCGAGCCCCCTGTTCCGCGGAGTTCCCATTCTGTTACTCATGTCGGGCAAAGCGAGCAGCGATGCGCACAAGAAGCTGGCCTGGGCTCAGGAGCATCTCACCCAGGGTGGGCTGACGGTGGATGCACTGCTGCTGCCCGGTGATGCGGAGACAGTGATCGCCCGCACCGCACTCGAGCGGGGCGTGGACTTGCTGATCATGGGGGCCTTCGGTCATTCGCCCCTGCGCAGCCTGTTGTTCGGCTCGAAAACGGCGGATCTGCTGCGCTCGTCGACCATGCCGACGCTGCTGTTGCGGTGAGGTTTTTGCGTCGGGGATGCCGGTGAATATGCTCCCTTCAGTGCAGCGTCACTTCAACGATTTCAGTCGTTACCTTTCCATTGTAGGGTTGCTGGGAAACGAGGGGAATGTCGCCATACCTGCCAACATGAGTTTCCACGCGACTAAAAGCGATTTCGTCAACAACTAACCTGGTGGCAACCTGGGTATCGTCAATCGCCATTGTAAGTTGATGCTGGCCGCCAGACAGCGGTGTCATTTGCGCTCTAATACTGTGCTTGCCCGCCGCGAGGGGGGCGTCGCTTACTATGGTTTGTATGTCTTTCTCGAGATGGGATGGCCGGTAAATCAGATGCACATAGCCTTTATCTATTTGTATTCCCCAGCCGCTAAACATATCACCGCGGGTGATAACGGGGCCACTGGCATCATCTGCCCGCACGGTTATTTCAGCTGTTAACATCCAGTTGCTTTCCAGCATTGGCACGGACATTACGCTCAGCGAATGGGTAGAAGGAAAATACGTAAACTGCTTACGGCCGTTCATAATATTAGGTCTGAAACTGGGGTTAAAGCGTTCGATAAAGCGGTCATCAATGGGTTGTACATGCTGCCCTTGAGTTACTTCAATAAACTTGTTTTGCAGCGCTTTCAGCTTATCTGGATGAGTCTTCGCAAGGTTGTTGGCTTGAGAGAAATCCTCGTCAACATGGTAAAGCTCCCATTCGTAATAGGGCTGCAAGTAATGAATACTCCACGGCAGTCTTCGCGGCGTGGTGGCAGCCACCCAGCCGTTGTCGTATAGCGCCCTGTTACCCAGTATTTCGAAATACTGGGTTCGAGGTTCAGTTGCGCCGTTACTATGGGTGGCGCCTGTGATTCCCCCAAGCATGCTTACGCCATCAAGGGGGAGTTGTGTTACCCCATCGACATGTTCCGGCATGGTTACGCCTGCCGCGTCATATATAGTCGGGGCTATATCTATTACATGTTGAAAATCACGTTTGATTATTCCGGGTTCAGCTACCTTCTTTGGCCAACTTACCACCAGGCCATTGCGTGTGCCGCCAAAATGAGAGGCAACTTGTTTGCTCCACTGAAACGGTGCATTCATCGCCCAGGCCCAGCCTGATGCATTCACAGGCTTGGATTTCTCGGTGCCGATCAGCGGTGCTAACTGCAGGTCGTGGCGGTGGGTGTTTGACTGATTGAACATTGCCACTTCACTGAGCTCGCCCAGCAAACTCTCTGCAGCCGCGCCGTTGTCCCCCTGAATAAAGACAATGAGCGTGTTGTCGTAACGACCGCTTCGTTTCAATTCATCAACTACACGGCCAAACTGATGATCTGAGAACGCTAACATGGCGGCGTAGGCTTCCATCAACTTGCGGCTGAACGCTTGCTCATCTGCGCTCAAACTTGACCATGCAG
>CAXBBA010000286.1:0-4072 GCA_963973805.1 uncultured Halieaceae bacterium
CGGACGGCGCCGGTGCGGAAGAAGCGGCGCGGCAGATTCGCGAGAACCTGGCACGCATCGACTTCACGGACCTGGGAATCGATGCGGAAGCTGAGACCCTGCAGCCAGACCTGAGCATCGGCGTAACCAGCCACCAGGCTGGCGACGATGAGCAGACAATCCTGCAGCGCGCCGATACGCATCTCTACCATGCCAAGGCACACGGACGGGGAAGGGTATGCAGCGCCGTGTAAACCGCTGGCTGAGCGCCGAACTGCTGGCCTCGGTTCCGCAGCGGGCGCCGGAGTTATCCTTTGAAGCCTCGCTGAAAGCACCGCCCTGCCCACCCACGGGCCTGCGATGGCAGCGCCTGGCAGCCCTGGCGCTGCTCCTTGGCAGTGCCGCGTTCAGCTATGTGGCCTGGAGTGATGTGGGCCCGGGACTCCCGAGTGCCGGCAGCCTGTTCTCGCGTGCAGCGACAGCCCCCGCCAGCAATGAATCCGGCGCAAGCCTCACTGGCGATCGGGTATTGCAGGTACGCGAACTGCGGGAGGAAAACCGGCGACTCCATGGTCGCCTCGAGGAACTACGCCACGACCTGGCGTCGCTTGCGCGGGCCGACCACACCCCCTGAAGAACAGCTGCAGCCGGCCCCGAAGGCTCAGTTGAGCGCGGCGAGCATTTCTTTGCGGAAGGCCGCGAGGGAATCGCTCTCCCCCGCCGCCACACGATTGGCCCAGTCGCTGTTGGCGATCATGGCGCGCCCCACGGCCACCAGATCGAACTCCTCGCCCTCGATACGTCGCAGCAGCTCATCCAGGGACGCGGGCTCCGCCTCTTTGAAGGTTGCCTCTCCCGGCGCCGGAATAAAGTCCGCGTTGAGGCCCACGCTGCCCACGGTAATCGTCGGCTTGCCCGTGATCTTCCGCGTCCAGCCCGCCAGATTCAGATCCGACCCCTCGAACTCGGGCTCCCAGAAACGACGCTGGGAGCAGTGGAATATATCGACGCCCGCTTCGGACAGGGGCAGCAGGAACCGCTCCAGATCTTCGGGATTGTCCACCAGGCGCGCGGTATAGTCCTGCTGCTTCCACTGGGAGAATCGCAGGAGAATGGGGAAGTCCGGTCCTACGGCATCGCGGCAGGCCTCGATGATCTCGCGCACGAAGCGGCCACGGTTTTCGAGCGACCCCCCATAGGCGTCGCTGCGCTGGTTCGTACCCTCCCAGAAGAACTGATCCAGAAGATAGCCATGGGCACCGTGAATCTCCACCCCATCGAAGCCTGTGGCCCGGGCGTCTCGGGCACCCTCGGCGAAGGCCTGGATCACGTCCCGTATGTCCAGCTCGGTCATCTCGTGACGATTGACCTTGCCCGGGACATTCATGCCCGAGGGCGTGTATCCGTTCACGTCACCTTCGGGCATCACACCCGCGCGACGCATGCCACCACAGTGCCAGAGCTGCGGCGCGATCTTGCCGCCGGCTTCGTGGACCGCATCCGCCACCTTCCGCCATCCCGCCAGGCGTTCTTCACCCCAGAAATAGGGCACGTCCGGATAGCCGTTTGCGGCGATATGGTTGACGCAGGTACCTTCGGTGAGGATCAGACCGGTGCCACCCTGGGCCCGGTGCTGGTAGTAGGCGATGTTGCGCTCGTTGGGTACATTGCCCGGCGACTGATTGCGCGTCATGGGTGCCATGACAATGCGGTTTTTCAGCTCAAGGGGCCCCAGGGCGAAGGGATGGAAAAGGGCGCTGTTCTCAGCCATGCGATCTCCGATCTACAGGATTATTTGAATCATCGCGCGACACTCGGTCCGCGAAGGACGGTGAGCGTAACCAACCCGCAGAGCAAATACCATCTGACGAAGATTTATCTGCGTAAACTCCCCCGGGAGGGAAATAAGCGATGCGAAGACTCTACTGGTTCCGCCGGGATCTGCGACTGCATGACAACCCGGGACTTCTCGATGCCGCCCGGGCCGACGAGCTGCTGCTGGTCTACCTCTGGCCGCGCCAGCGCCCATGGTGCAACAGCCTCGGCCTGGGGAAACAGCGGGAGCGTTTCCTCGCCGAGAGCCTCCAGGCCCTCGCCGATACCCTCGGCCCCCTGGGCCAGAAACTGCTGGTGCTGCAGGGTTCGCCGGAGCTGGTACTGCCCGACATCGTGCGCGACTACGGCATCGACGAGGTGCACACCAGCGATTGCGTGGGCAGCTTCGAGGAACGGGCCGTCGCCTTTCTCAGGTCTCAGCTATCCGTACCCGTTCACGTCAGCGACGGCAATACTCTGTTCAGCGAACGCCAGATCAGCACCGCCGCCTTGCCGCTGCCAGACACCTTCACCCCCTTCCGCGAGCGTGTGGAGGCCCAGCTCCAGGCACAGACCCCGGCGCGGGACCCGGCACGCCTGCCGCCTCCCCCCGCTGTCAGATTGAACCCCATCCCCCCCGTTGCCCGCCCCCACGTCGCCCTGCCCCTGCGCGGCGGTGCGGCCGCGGGCCAGCGTCGGCTGCGCCAGTTTCTGGATGGAGAGGGTGGCGTGCGCCAGTACAAGCAGACCCGCAACGACCTCGACCCGCTACGGGGCTCCTCCACCCTGTCCCCCTGGCTCGCGGACGGCTCCCTGTCGGCGCGGGAAGTCGCGGCGGCGATTCAGGTTCACGAAGCGACCTTCGGCCGCAATGGGTCCACCTACTGGCTGTATTTCGAACTGCTGTGGAGGGAGTACTTCCACTGGCGTGCCCGCCGGGATGGCGTGGCACTCTTTCGCCCCCTCGGCCGACGCGGCGAACGAAAGGCCGCGCTGGCGCGCTGCACCTTTGAACCGAGGAATTTCGCCCGCTGGTGCGCCGGTGACACCAACTTCCCCCTGATCAACGCCCTGATGCACCAGCTGGTCGCGACGGGCTGGATGAGCAACCGCGGGCGGCAGATCGCCGCGAGCTACCTGATCCACGACCTGCGCATCGACTGGCGCTACGGCGCGGCGTTCTTCGAGAAACACCTCATCGACTACGACGTGGCCAGCAACTACGGGAACTGGCAGTACATTGCGGGCGTGGGCGCGGACCCCAGGGGCGGCCGCGCATTCGATATCGAGAAACAGACCGCCCGATACGATCCCGACGGAAGCTTCTGCACCAAGTGGGATGGTTATCGCCCCCCGCAACCGGACTACGTCACGGATGCGGCGGACTGGCCGATCACTCCGCCATGAGACGCTCGAGCTCCTGATCCGCCCAGGCCAGAATCGCCCGGCGGTCGCCGGAGGAACGCCTGCGCCAGCCACTGATCACCAGACCCATGCGTGCATTCTTCTCCAGGTAATCCTGGTGCCGGTCGATGAAGCGCCAGTAGAGGCTGTTGTAGGGACAGGCGCCGGAACCGGTTACGCGCTTCGGGTCGTAGGGGCAGGCGGCGCAGTGGTTGCCCTGGCGCTGGATGTATTTGCCCGACGCCGCGTAGGGCTTGCTTGCCATGAGGCCGCCATCACCATGGAGCGCCATGCCCAGCGTGTTGGGCAGCTCCACCCACTCGAACGCGTCGACGTAGACCGCCAGGTACCACTCGCAGACCTCCCCCACGTCCAGTCCCGCCAGCAACGCAAAGTTCCCGATCACCATCAGGCGCTGGATGTGGTGCGCATAGCCGTGATCCAGGCTCTGGACGATGGCCCGGGACAGGCAGCGCAGGGACACATCGCCGCTCCAGAACCAGGCCGGCAGGGGCCGGCGAGCGTCCAGGGAGTTCTGTTCGGCGTAGCCCGGCATGGCCCACCAGTACACGCCGCGCACGAACTCCCGCCAGCCCAGCACCTGACGGACGAAGCCCTCCGCCGCAGCGAGGGAGCACTGTCCGCTGCGGTAGCGTCGCTCTACGCTGCGACAGAGTTCCAGCGGCTCAAGGAGCCCGATGTTGAGATACATGGACACGAGGCTGTGGAACATCCATGGTGATTCCTCCGCCAGCGCATCCTGATAGGTACCGAAGCGGTCCAGCGCGTGGTCGCAGAACCACTGAAACTGTTCCAGGGCCTCCTCGCGGGTCACCGCCAGGCGGAAATGGGCAAGGTCCCCGGGATTGCCAGG
>CAXBBA010000287.1:0-4060 GCA_963973805.1 uncultured Halieaceae bacterium
TGGCCCAGCCGTTCTCCATGCGCTACATGCTGGTGGATGGGCAGGGTAACTTCGGCTCCATCGATGGGGACCGGGCGGCGGCGATGCGCTACACCGAGATCCGCATGGCGCGCATCTCCCATTCGCTGCTGTCGGACCTCGACAAGGAGACCGTCGACCTCGTCGACAACTACGACGGCACGGAGCAGATCCCGGCCGTATTGCCCACGCGGGTGCCGAACCTGCTGGTGAACGGATCCGCCGGTATTGCCGTGGGCATGGCAACCAATATCCCGCCGCACAACCTGCGCGAAGTGGTCAACGCCTGCCTGGCCCTGATCCAGGAGCCCGAGAGCAGCATCGATGAGCTGATGCGCTACCTGCCCGGTCCGGATTTTCCCACGGGCGCGATCATCAATGGTCGGGCGGGCATCGTGCAGGCCTATCGCACGGGGCGGGGGCGTGTCTATGTGCGGGCCCGCGCCGAAGTCCTGACGGACGAAAAGAGCGGCCGCGACACGATCATCATTCACGAAATCCCCTATCAGCTGAACAAGGCACGCCTGATCGAGCGCATCGCCGAGCTGGTGAAAGAGAAGAAGCTCGAGGGTATTTCGGAGCTCCGGGACGAATCCGACAAGGACGGCCTGCGCGTCGTCATCGAGCTGCGCAAGGGTGAGATCGGCGATGTGGTGCTGAACAATCTCTACGCCCAGACGGCATTGCAGAGCGTGTTCGGCATCAACATGGTCGCCCTCGTCGATGGCCAGCCGAAGGTGCTGAACCTCAAGGAAATACTCGAGGCATTCCTGCGCCACCGCCGCGAAGTGGTGACGCGGCGCACCGTGTATCTGCTGCGCAAGGCACGGGAGCGGGGCCATGTGCTCGAGGGCCTGGCCATCGCGCTGGCCAATATCGATCGCATCATCGAACTCATCAAGGCGTCGCCCAGCCCCGCGGAAGCCCGCGAGAGCCTGCTCGGCGAGCGCTGGCTGCCCGGCGAAGTGATCTCCATGCTCGAACGCGCGGGTGCCGAGGCCTGCCGTCCCGACGAACTCGAAGAAGATTTCGGGTTGCACGATGGCCAGTACCGTCTGTCGCCGGCCCAGGCCCAGGCGATCCTGGATTTGCGCCTGCACCGCCTGACCGGTCTGGAGCACGAAAAGCTCCTGAAGGAATACCAGGACAAGCTGGCGGAGATCGCCGATCTGCTCGATATCCTCGAAGATCCCGCCCGCCTGCTCCAGGTGATTCGCGAGGAGCTCGAAGAGATTGTCGAGGAATTCGGCGACGATCGCCGCACGGAGATTCGCGATTCCCAGGAAGACCTGACCGCAGAAGACCTGATCACGCCGGAGGACCGGGTGGTGACCCTGTCCCACGGCGGCTATGCCAAGACCCAGCCCCTGGCGGAGTACCAGGTGCAGCGCCGGGGCGGCATGGGCAAGGCGGCGCTCACGGTGAAGGACGAGGATTTCGTCGAACACCTGCTCATCGCCAACACCCACGATACGCTGCTGTGCTTCAGCAACTTCGGCAAGGTCTACTGGCTCAGGGTCTACCAGATTCCCGTGGCGGGACGCGCCTCCCGGGGCCGGCCCATGGTCAACCTGCTGCAGCTGGACGAGGGCGAACGCGTCACTTCGATCCTGCCGCTGGAAGAGCAGACGGAAAACCGCTTCATCTTCATGGCGACCGCCAATGGCTACGTGAAGAAGACGGACCTGGCGAGCTTCGCACCGCGCTCCGCGGGGCTGCGGGCGATCATGCTCGAAGAGGGCGATGTGCTCGTCGGTACAGCGATAACGGACGGCGATTGCGACGTCATGCTCTGCAGCAGCGAAGGCAAGGCGATGCGCTTCCGCGAGTCCGAAGTGCGGCCCATGGGACGCGCGAGCCGCGGCGTGCGCGGCATCAACCTGGCCGACGGACACACGATGATCTCCCTGCTGATCCCCGATGCGGCGGGCACGGTGTTGACCGTGAGCGAGAACGGATACGGCAAGCGCACGTCCGTGGAAGAGTTTCCGACCAAGGGACGCGCAGGCAAGGGCGTCATCGCCATGGCGACCTCGGAGCGCAATGGACGCCTCGTCGGAGCGCTGCAGGTGTTCAGCGGCGACGAGCTCATGCTGATTTCCAATCAGGGCACGCTGGTGCGCACCGCCGCCGATGAGGTGTCACAGCTGGGACGGAACACCCAGGGCGTGCGCATCATCCGGACCAAGCCCGGCGAGACGCTGGTGCAGGTGGAGCGCATCATCGACAGCAACGAAGACACGGATGAGAACAGCGGAGACGACGCATGACGCGCCCCTGGAATTTTTGCGCCGGCCCTGCGGCGCTGCCGGAACCAGTGCTTGCCCGGGCGGCCAGCGAGATGCTCGACTGGCACGGCACCGGCATGTCCTTCATGGAGATGAGCCATCGCTCCCCCGAGGTGGTGGCGACGGTGGAGGACGCGGAAGCGCGCCTGCGCCGCCTGCTGCAGATCAGCGACGACTACGCTGTGCTGTTCATGCAGGGTGGGGCGTCCAGCCAGTTCGCCGCCGTACCCCTGAACCTCGGCGGGAACGGCGGCACCTTCGCCTATAGCAACACCGGGCAGTGGTCGCGCAAGGCGAAGGCCGAAGGTGCGCGCTACGGCGATGTGTGCGAGGCGGTCGCGGCGACAGCAGACATTCCCCGGGCGATTCCGCATCAGGACCAGTGGTCCGTGCCCGACGATGCGGCCTATCTGCATATCACCCCGAACGAAACCATCGATGGCATCGAGTTCCACTGGGTGCCCGAGGTGGACATGCCCCTGGTGGCGGACATGTCCTCCACGATTCTGTCCCGACCCATCGACGTGGACGCCTACGACGTGATCTACGCCGGGGCGCAGAAGAACATCGGCCCCGCGGGGCTTACCATCGTGATCGTGCGCCGGGAGCTCTTCGGTCGCAGCCTGGCCGCCTGCCCGTCCATGCTCAACTGGGAGGTCGCGGACAAGGCGGGCTCCATGTACAACACGCCGCCGACCTACTCCATCTATCTGGCGGGGCTGGTCTTTGCGTGGATCGAAGAGCAGGGTGGCCTCGCAGCGATGGCACAGAACAACCGCGTCAAGGCGGAACTGCTCTACGGTGCCATTGATGGCAGTGAGTTCTACGGCAACCCCGTGGCCGTTGCGCACCGTTCGTGGATGAACGTGCCCTTTACCCTGGCGGATGGGGAACTCGACAAGGTGTTCCTGGCCGAAGCGGATGCGGCGGGGCTGCTGAATCTCAAGGGGCACCGCTCCGTGGGTGGCATGCGAGCCAGCATTTACAACGCTATCCCCCGCGAAGCGGTGCACGATCTCATCGATTTCATGTCGGATTTTGAAGCGCGCCATGGCTGAGCAGCCCGATGATCGTGATCTGAGTCAGGTCCGCCAGGACATCGATGCCATCGATGCCCGAATCCAGGAGCTCATCGCCGAGCGAGCACGCTGTGCGCAGCGTGTGGCGGCGATCAAGCTCGAGGAGGTGCAGGCCGCCCGATCCCGCGGAGAATCCGATCGCGAGGTGGTGTACTACCGCCCCGAGCGCGAGGCACAGGTGCTGCGACGCATCATGGAACGGGATCAGGGGCCCCTGGAAGGCCCCACCGTCGCCCACGTTTTCCGCGAGATCATGTCTGCCTGCCTGGCCCTCGAAAAGCCCCTGCAGGTCGCCTACCTCGGCCCCGAGGGCACCTTCACCCAGGCGGCGGCCCTGAAACACTTCGGCCATGCAGCGGTTTGCGTGCCCCAGGTCACCATCGATCATGTGTTCAGCGAAGTGGAGTCCGGCCACTGCAACTTCGGCATCGTGCCGGTGGAAAACTCCACCGAGGGCATGGTCAGCCATACGCTGGATTCCTTTATCGACTCGCCGCTGAAGATAGCCGGCGAAGTCGAGATGCGTATCAGTCACAACCTGCTCGTCGCTCCCGGAACGACAGCGTCGGATATCACCCGCATCTGCGCCCACCAGCAGGCCCTGGCCCAGTGCCGGAACTGGCTCCATGCGCACTGGCCCCAGGTCGAGAAGCAGGCGGTGAGCAGCAACGGTGA
>CAXBBA010000288.1:0-4040 GCA_963973805.1 uncultured Halieaceae bacterium
GTCATTCTTCCAGGCTTTCATCACGCTGCCGTCGATCACGGGGCCGTCGATCGCGGCATAGCCCGCGTAGTCCTCGCCCTGCCCCAGGGGCGGCACGTGGTAGGGGTGGCTCAACCATGCCGTCTTGCCCTGAGGGGAGCCATCGATGGTGAGCTTTACCCCGCCCACGCGATAGCGGTTGTGGTACTCCCGGGATGGGGAGAAGCCCTCTTCGACCATGAGCATATCGGGGTAGGATACGAGATCGATGGGCAGCACGTTCCGGGCCGCCACGCGGCTCATGGCCCCCATGGTTTCGGGGCTTGCCCTCCCCTCCTGGGCCGTGGTGTAGCCGAAGCTCGCCATGCTCTCTACGCCGGCCAGCAGCATGTCCTCCTGGAAGTCGGCATCCACCTTCGCCAGCGCCGTAAACAGCAGGCGGAAGAACGCGTATTCCTCGGCCACGCCATTGGGCTGCCGGCCATCCGCCTCGCGCCGGAAGGCACCGCCATCGGGATCGGGGGTATCGGGCCCCACGCCTGACAGCTTCAGCCCCAGGGAATTCGTCACGCCCAGATGACCGGACTGGTGAATGATGACGATGGGCACCTCCGTGGACACCGCATCCAGCTCCTGGCGCGTCGGATGACGCTGCTCCGCCAACTGGGAGTCGTCGTAGCCGAAGCCAACGACCCAGCCGATGCTTTGCGCGAGACGCGGCTCCCGGTCGATGTAGTCGCGAAGGATCCGCTGCAGTGCCTCGATGCTGTTGCCCTCACCATCCGGCGCCGGGAGCAGGTTTGCGCTCATCGCCTGCATGCCGATGAAGTTGGCGTGACTGTGGGAATCCACGAAGCCCGGCAACAGCGCCTGCCCCTGTAGATCTACGTAGCGCGTCGCCGCCGTCGCGCCGGCGGACACCTGGGCAAGGGTCCCGACCGCCGCAATGCGCCCATCGTCGACTGCGAGGGCCTCGACCACCCGGTCATCGCCATCAAGCGTGATCACGGGACCACCGGAAAACACCAGGTCCACCGCTTGCGCGGGATTGTTCGGAATCAGGGCCAGGAGGCCCAGCATGAGAATCGCAGGTCTTAGCATTGTTAGTCCTTTTACGAAGCTCCAGAAAAGCGATCGCACCCTACCATGGCCTTCATTCTCCCGCCTCTTCGTGCTCAATGACCCAGGGCTCCGCAATTCCTGCCTGGCGCCAGGCGCGCAGATCGTCATCCTCCAGCCATTGCTTCACGTAAGCCCGTACCGTTTCCGGCAGGTCCAGGGCATAGGCATCAAAGCGCAGGGCTACGGGGGCGAAGAAGGCATCGGCGATGCTCCACTCCCCCAGCAGCCAGGGACCGTGGCCGCCCGCCATGGCCCGGGCTTCGCTCCACAGCGCACCGATGCGCGCCACGTCCGCCTGCGCCGCCGCGTCGATGGTGATGCGGCGTTGCTGCGCACGGCAGTTCATGGGCAATTGCTGTCGCAGTGCCCCAAAGCCGCTGTGCATCTCTGCCACCATGGCCCGCGCCCGCGCCCGAAATTCCGGCTCTGCGGGCCACAGCGTGCCGCCCGCGAAGCGTTCGTTCACCGTCTCGGCAATCGCCAGCGAGTCCCACACGAATTCATCCCCCATCCACAGCACGGGGACTCGCGCCGTCGGTGAATAGTCGCCGATGCGCCGCGCGAACTCCGGCGTATCCATGGGGAGCACCACGAGTTCCGGCGCCAGCCCCGCCCGGCGCAGGCACAACCACGCGCGGAGCGACCAGGACGAATAATTCCGATTGCCACAGATGAGGCGCAGCGAATCCTCGGGTGTTTGGGCCATGGAGGGAGCTCCTGAATCGGTGTCGACAAAGATCGACGGAAATGTGCAGTTTCTGCGTAGAGGGTTCGAACCGCAAGGGAAAGCGCCGGGGCATCGATGCCTGCAGGCACGGTCTATCTCCGTGCTTTGCGCCGCCCATGCTGACAGGGACGGTATTGTGGACTACATGTATTTCGACGATACGCGGGGAAACTTCATGTTCGATGGCAACGGTGATTTCTCCGACGCCCCCTTCCGGGGCGACGACGACCGGGGTGAAGGAGACAACTGATGGCCGCTCTGTTTCGACACGCCCTGCTCGCGGTCCTCCTCACCACCCTCGCCGCCTGCGGTGGCGGCGGCAGCAGTGGCAGCGCATCCCCCGCCCCCACCGCCAATGGAGGGGCCAATGGAGGGGACGATGGCGACGGCAATGGTGGAGAAAACGGTGGCACCGCCGGCGAAGCCCCCCTGCGGGGCATCTACGCGGCATCGCGCCTCGGCAGCCGGGCCACCTTTGGCGCCGACCTCGACACCATCGAGCACATCGACAACCTGGGCGAGGAGGCCTGGATCGAAGAACAGTTCACCCTGGCCCCCACTTCCCACGACGCTGTTGTCACGGATTTCCTTGCCCAGCTGGAAGCCGGGGTGTTTGATGAACTGCGGGAGAACGCCGATCTCGAGGACATCCAGGCCCTGTTCGGGCGCGCCGCGTGGTGGCATATCACCGTCACCGCCCCGGACCAGCTGCGCCAGCGCGTCGCCTACGCCCTGAGTCAGATATTCGTCATCTCTGACGAAGTGAACACGCTGCTCCTGGCACCCTACGGCACCAGCAACTACTACGATCTGCTCCTGGAGCACGCTTTTGGCAATTTTCGCGACCTGCTCCTCGGTGTCACCCTCCATCCGTCCATGGGCTTCTACCTGAGCCACCTGAACAACGGCAAAAGCGATCCCGAAGCGGGCACCTTTCCCGATGAGAACTACGCCCGGGAAGTGATGCAGCTGTTTTCCATCGGCCTGTTTGAACTGAACACCGATGGTTCCGAGGTGCTCGATGATGCCGGACAGCCGGTTCCCACCTACGACAACGACGACATCCGGGAATTCGCCAAGGTGTTCACGGGCCTGTCCTGGGGCGGCGACAACAACCGCTTCGGTTCGAGCCGCTTCATTTTCACAGAGCCCATGCAGATGTTCGATGCGTTCCACGAGCCGGGGGAGAAAACCCTGCTGCGGGGCGAGGTGCTCCCCGCGGGCCAGCAGGGCATGGCGGATGTGGAAGCTGCGGTGAACAATCTCTTCTATCACCCCAACGTGGGGCCCTTCATCGGCCGCCAGCTCATTCAGCGCCTGGTGAGCAGCAATCCCTCCCCCGCCTACGTCACGCGCGTGGCCCAGGCCTTCAACGACAATGGTGAGGGCGTCCGCGGTGATATGCGTGCCGTGCTCCGCGCCATACTGCTGGACGAGGAGGCTCGCGCCGCACCCGATCCCAGCCTCACGCGGGGCAAGCTCCGCGAGCCCCTGCTGCGCTACACCGCCATGCTGCGCCAACTGGGAGTCAGCTCCGCCGACGGGTTCTACGCAAACGTCGGCTACGTCGTACAGCAGATGATCCAACAGCATCCCCTGTCCTCGCCCAGCGTATTCAATTTCTATCTGCCGGGGCACCAGCCCATCGGTGAAATCGCCGACGCTGGACTCGTCGCCCCGGAGTTCCAGATCACGAACACCAACAGCGTTGTCGAAATTTCCAACCTCATGCAGTTTGCGATCATCGGTGACTTTGTGAATGACCTGGTGGAGCCGCCTTTCAACGAGGCCTACCTTGAGCTGGATGACTTCCTGCCCCTCGCCGGCGACATCAATGCGCTGATGGAGCGCCTGGATACGGTGTTCACCTATGGCACCCTCTCGGAGGTGACGCGCAGTGAAATCAGTAATCTGCTGTCCGTGCTGGAAGACCAGGAGTTGCGGATACGCGTCGCGATTTACCTGCTGCTAATTTCTCCCGACTACGCGGTGGAGATCTGACCCATGCTGAACCGTCGACACTTTCTTCGCCACGGCTGCCATCTCGGCGCCACCGGGGCCACGCTGGGCACGGGATTGCTCAATCTCGCCATGGCTCGGCACGCCGCTGCCCAGACCGACGACTACCGGGCCCTCGTATGCATCCTCTTCGCCGGGGGTATCGATTCGTACAATCTGCTCGTACCCAACGACGACGCCAGCTACCAGGCCT
>CAXBBA010000289.1:0-4028 GCA_963973805.1 uncultured Halieaceae bacterium
TCATCGGCGGCCTCTATGCCGGAACCATGGGGACTCTGTTTGTGCTGTTCCGCGAACCGCTGCTAATGATTTTCGCGACACCGGGGCAGGACTTCACGCCGATCGTGGCGATCGGTGCGCCGATGATGGTCGGTATGGCGACCTACGTGGTGGCTGATGCCTTTATTCTGGTGTGTTCCGGCGTGCTCCGTGGCGCCGGTGATACGCAGTGGCTCATGGTGACCTCCGTAGTGATCCACGTGCTGATGCTGGTCATCCAGATTCTGGTGATCAGCGTCTGGAAGCTGGGGCCGCTCGTCAGCTGGTGGGTGTTTGTGGCGACGCTGATCACCAATGCGCTGATCTATCTGTGGCGTACCTTTGGCAGTCGCTGGCGTTCCGATGAGCGCCTGGCCCGGGTGATGATCGAGTAGGGAGCTCCTTTCAGAGCGTCGCGATGCGCCGCAGCAGGCCGTCTTCATGGCGCTGCTGTTCCCGCTGCAGCAGCATGGCGGCAATCTCGCCGTCGATGCGTTCCGCGACTTTGTCACGCCAGGCCATGAGGCGTTTCTTCCCCGGTGCCCGGGCCGTCGGTGGCGGGAGTTCCAGCGGTTCGCCAAAGCTGAGGTAGCTGGCCTGGGGCCGGGGCAGGGGCGTACCCAGCGCACCGCGCAGGAGCGGGGGAATGGCGTCCCGGCGCAGCCCCGGGGACCAGAGACCCAGGCGCTGGAGCAGCGCGGCAACCTCTTCGCTGTCGAGCAGGTATTCGTAGAACTCATCGGGGCCCACCAGGCCGAAGGGGACGATGGTGTAGCCGAATTCCGCTGCGAGACGGACAAATCCCAGGCGATCCTTCCACTGCAGGCGATAGCGTTCCCGGCTGGGCTTCACCGCCTCGTGGGCGCCGCCGGGAAATACCAGAATGTCCTGATCGTGGGCCATAAGCGCCCGGGCCACTTCCGGGTGGCCCATGGTGCCGCCGCGCTGCAGCAGGATTTTTGCCACCGTGCTCTGGGAGAACAGGAACTTGTCGCCCATGGGGCGCAGGAAGCGACCGTACTCCTCGAGGAGCACGGGCAGTATCACCAGGCCATCGAGGCCGAAGAGGGCGTGATTGCCGATAAACAGGCAGGGGCGGTCCGGCAGGCGCTGCGCGTTGAATACCTGGGGGCGAAACCAGAACTTCGCCATGCGATACAGGAGCTTCTCTTCGAGGCCCCGGGGCGGTTGCACCCGCAGAACACGGTTGATGTGCTCCCGCAGGGCTGCTTCGTCGTTCAGGGGGGCGTTGTTGCTGGAGAGCAGATCTACGAGGGCCATGGTCGCTTCGTCGCGGGAAAATCCCAGTATAGCGCGGGGGGAATCGCGCCCTGCAAATAGCGGGGGCACCGTCGTATACTCCCCAGCCCATAAATAGAATCCGGAGAAATCCCCATGAGCACCACCTCACGCCAGATCCGTTCCGAAGTCACCGAAGACGGGATCCTCCGCCTTTCCCTGGTCGAGACGCAAATCCCCGAGCCCGCGGCTCACGAAGTCCTGGTACGTATCGAAGCGGCACCCATCAACCCCTCGGATCTGGGCCTGCTCTTCGGCATGGCCGATATGACCACGGTGCGATTCAGTGGCACGCCGGAGTCGCCGGTGGTTGAGGCAGACGTGCCCGCCGCGGGCATGCGCATGATGGCCGGGCGCGTCGGCCAGTCCCTGGCTGTCGGCAATGAAGGCGCGGGTACCGTGGTGGCCGCCGGAGCCTCCGATGAAGCCCAGGCGCTGCTGGGCAAGACCGTGGGTATGTTCGGAGGCGACATGTACGGGGAGTATCGCTGCCTCCCCGCGGCGATGTGCCTGCCCCTCAAGGACGGCACCACGGCGGAGCAGGGCGCTTCCTGCTTCGTGAACCCCATGACTGCGCTGGGCATGACCGAAACCATGGAGATGGAAGGTCACAAGGCCCTCGTGCATACCGCTGCGGCGTCGAACCTGGGGCAGATGCTCAATCGCATCTGCATCGCCGATGGCATCGATCTGGTCAATGTGGTGCGCAAGGACGAGCAGGAGAAATTGCTGCGGGACCTGGGCGCAAAGTACGTGGTGAACTCCAGCGCCGACGGTTTCGGTGATGACCTCGTGGCGGCGCTGGAAGCCACCGGTGCGACGCTGGCCTTCGATGCGATCGGCGGTGGACGCCTGAGCAGCCAGATACTGTCTGCGATGGAAACGGTCGCCGTGAAGGGTATGGATGAGTACAGCCGCTACGGCTCCACCACGTTCAAGCAGATCTACGTGTACGGTGCGCTGGATGTGGGCCCCATCACGCTCATGCGCAACTTTGGTTTCTCCTGGAGCGTCAGCGGCTGGCTTCTGCCCAACTTCCTGGCCAAAGCCGGTGGGGAGCGCGTCGGCCGGATGCGCCAGCGCGTTGCCAACGAAATCGACACTACCTTTGCCAGTCACTACAGCGCCCGCGTGGGCCTTGCCCAGGCTCTGACGCCCGAGGCCATGGGGGCCTACGGACGCCAGGCGACCGGTGAAAAGTATCTCATCGAACCCGCCCGCTGAGGGCCCGGGAACTCAGCGCTTGCGATAGGGTATCTGGCAGTAGGCGATACCGTCGCGGGGGCAGCTCCTGCGCTTCTGCAGATAGAGGCGCAGGGAGTGTTTTGACAGCTCGGCGTTGGAGCTCGGACCGATGTATACGTGGTTGAGGGGGACACCGCCCCCCTCGCCGCGCAAGTCGAAGCGGTAGTAGGGCACGAGCATCGATGCGCCCTCGCGAAAGTCCACGGCGCCGTGTCCCGGGTCGGTTACGACCGGTGACACCAGGCGCCACTCCTGTTCCTCTTCAAAGGCCTGGTGCTTGAGCACGGCGGCGATGCGCAGCAGGTCCTCTTCGATACCTTCAAACACGGAATGCGCCTGCTCACCCCGAGGTACGGGCATGTCGCTCTGGCGCGCCAGTTTTTCCACGCCATCAATCACTTCCTCGATCAGCTGCTCCTGGCGCCGGGGGTCATAGATGCAGCGACCTACGGAGAAGCCCTGATCCTGGGCCCGCTGCGTGATCTCGCCGGGATGGAACCCAAGGCTCACCCCCTTGCCGTGCACGCTGTAGCCCCGCCACTGGCTGAGGAGATTTCCGTTGGCGCGAAAGGAAGCGCCAAACAGCATGGGGCCGCTGACCACACGGTGGCTCAGCCATTCGAGAAAGGTATTGAGAAATTCCGGCTCGTCCACACCGGCCAGGATGCGCTGCGTAAGCTGGCGACTCAGCAGGTCCAGCGTGTGCCGCAGTTCCGTCGAGTCGTTCATGTAGCGGATGTCGCTGGCGCGCAGCTCGCCGCTGTCCACGATGCCCAGGCAGCCGCTGAGGGAGGTGTAGTGATACAGCGTTTCTGTGGGGGCCTGGGTGAACAGGGACCGGGTGATAGCAGAAATCACGGCGAGGTCCCCCCGCGCCGGAAGCTCAGTTGCCCGTCGCGGCGATGCGTGCTTCTTCGGAGTTGAGGTAGCTCAGCCATTGCGTTGCATACTTGCGGGTGTCGTCATAGTTTGCCGCTTTTCGGAATCGCTGTCGTGCCTCGGTGAATTGCTGGAGGCGCACCTCGGCCATGCCGCGCAGGAGCCAGGCCTGGCCCTCCTGGCGTAAACCGCCTTTCTCCAGCGCCGCCCGGGCGGCATCGCCCGCTTCCTGCCAGCGGTAGGCGTCCATGTGCAGGCGCGCGAGGCGCAGGTACAGATCACCGCTCTCGGACAGCTCCGCGGCCTTTGCGAGGGGGGCGATGGCGTTGTCCGGCTCCGCGCTCATGTACCAGGCCTGACTGAGGAGCTCCAGATTACGCAGCGTACTTTCGATGCGACCGGCGTCCATCTCTTGCTGCAGCAGCGTGGCGGCCTTGTGGGGCATGGATTCACCGAGGTACAGGTTCGCGATCATCTGCAGGTGCGTGGACTGGTGCAGCAGCTCCTTGTCGAGGAGGGACTCGATCAGCGCCAGTTGGCGACCGGTATCGCCGAGCTGTCCGTGCAGCGCGGCGAGATTGATCAGG
>CAXBBA010000290.1:0-4006 GCA_963973805.1 uncultured Halieaceae bacterium
GGGTCTCCGCCGCTCCCATGTCGTCCTCAAACGCCATATCCATCGAGGGTTCCGGATCCGGCGTGTCAGCGAACGCGTCGGTTTCGTCGGGAATGTGGTCCGGGGCGGGCTCGAAGCCCTCATCGAGAGGTGTCGGCGGAGGCATGGCCAGGGATTCGTCGCGCAGGCGTACCTCGGGCAGGTCCCCGAGACTGGCGTCGGGCGAAGGCCAGTCCGCCAGGGGATCATCCAGCTCGCCGGCGAACGCGGCATAGCCCGGATCCGGCGCCGTAACATCTTCTGATGCGTCGCTGCCACCGGGAAATTCCGTCTCGTAGTCGCGGTCCACGAAGCCCGGTGAGCCGTCGTCATCGCGATCGACAAAACTGCTGGACCCGTCGTCCACCGAGGGGTCCCTGTCCTTTCCTGCCATGGGCTCTACCCGTGATACTGATCCGCCGCCGATAGTAGCAGAGCAGCTGATTCTGCGCTCCCGATGCGCCCGGACCCCGCCTTCCGGTTAGAATGGCGCCATGGACGTAAGCGATATTCTCACGGGGCTCAACGATGCCCAGCGCGATGCTGTGGCGGCGGATAGCGGCAATATGTTGGTGCTCGCGGGTGCGGGGTCGGGTAAGACCCGGGTGCTGGTGCACCGCATTGCCTGGCTGATCCGCGCCGAGGGGCTGTCGCCCCAGGGCATTCTCGCGGTGACCTTCACCAACAAGGCGGCCCGGGAGATGCGCGGTCGCATCGAGCAGATGCTGCAGATACCGGCCCACGGCATGTGGGTGGGTACCTTCCACGGCCTGGCGCACCGCCTGCTCAAGACCCACTGGAAGGAGGCGGGACTGCCGCAGAACTTCCAGATCCTGGACAGTGACGACCAGTTACGCCTGGTCAAACGGGTTTGCCGCGAGATGCAACTCGATGAATCCCGCTGGCCGCCGAAACAGGCCCAGTGGTACATCAATGCCCAGAAAGACGAGGGCCTGCGCGCGGCGCATATCGAGCCGCCGCTGGGGGACCTCTACATCAAGACCATGCTGCGGGTCTACGCCGCCTACGAAGAGGCCTGCAATCGCGGGGGCATGGTGGACTTTGCCGAACTGCTGCTGCGTGCCCACGAACTGTGGCTCAAGGCGCCCCAGGTGCTGGCGCACTACCAGGACCGGTTCCGCCAGGTGCTGGTGGATGAGTTCCAGGACACCAACACGATTCAGTACGCCTGGTTGCGGGTGCTCGCCGGGGATCGCATTCCCGTGGTCGCCGTGGGCGATGACGACCAGTCCATCTATGGCTGGCGTGGCGCGAAGATCGAGAACATCCAGCGCTTCGGTGAGGACTTCGGTGGCACCCGGGTCGTGCGCCTGGAGCAGAATTACCGCTCCACCCAGACAATTCTGCAGGCGGCGAACGGTGTCATCGCCCACAACACGGGGCGTCTGGGCAAGGAGCTGTGGAGCGAAGGCGAGTCCGGTGAGCCCATCCAGCTCTACGCCGGATTCAATGAACAGGACGAAGCGCGGTTTATCGTCGAGCAGCTGCAGAGCTGGGTGACCAACGGCAATCTGCGGCGCTCGGTGGCGATTCTCTATCGTTCCAATGCCCAGTCCCGGGTACTCGAAGAAGCGCTGCTGCGCGAGGTGGTCCCCTACCGCATCTACGGAGGCCAGCGCTTCTACGAACGTCTCGAAATCCGCAATGCCATGGCCTATATGCGCCTGCTGGTGAGCCGGGGTGATGATGCGGCGATGGAGCGGGTGATCAATACCCCACCCCGGGGCATCGGCAGCAAGACCATTGATGTTCTGCGCGAGACAGCGCGGGAGCGCCAGTGTTCACTGTGGCAGGCCATCGGCCTGTGTCAGGAGCACAAGCTCCTCGCCTCCCGGGCTCTCACCGCACTGGAGGGATTCCGGGTGCTGGTGGATGAGATGGACACGTCCACCGATAACATGGTCCTCGAAGAGCTGGTGGATCAGGTGGTCCGTCGCTCCGGCCTGCGGGCCTATCACGAAAAAGAGAAGGGTGAGAAAGGCCTGGCGCGAGTCGAAAACCTGGACGAACTGGTCAGCGCTGCGCGCACCTTCGTTGCCGAAGGTGAGGAGCTGTCACCGCTGCAGCAGTTCGTGGACAGCGCGGCCCTGGATGCAGGCGAGGGCCAGGCGGACCCCCATGAGGACAGCGTGCAGCTCATGACACTGCACTCTGCCAAGGGCCTGGAATTCCCCCTCGTCTTCCTCGCGGGCATGGAGGAGAACCTGTTCCCCCACCGCATGTCCATCGAGGAACCCGGGCGCCTCGAAGAGGAGCGGCGTCTCTGCTATGTGGGTATCACCCGGGCCATGGAGCGCCTGGTGCTCACCTACGCCGAGAGCCGCCGGCTCCACGGCTCCGACAGCTACAACCCGCCGTCGCGCTTTGTGCGCGAGATCCCCCCGGAGCTGGTGAACGAAGTGCGGCTCCAGAGCAAGGTCAGTCGCCCCGTGAGCAAGCTGGCGGCGAGTACCCCCGCTGCCGACACGGGCCTGAATCTTGGCCAGCGCGTGTATCACCAGATGTTCGGCGAGGGCGTGGTCCTGAATTTTGAAGGCCGGGGCAATAACGCCCGGGTCGAAGTGAACTTTGATCGTGAAGGGACCAAGTGGCTGGTGGTCCAGTACGCTCGCCTGGAGGCGCTCTGATGAATGCTCCGTCCCGATTTAATCGCGAGGCCCTTGCGGTGCTTGTGCTCACGGCATTGCTGGTGCTGGTCCTGGGCCTGTGGACCATGGACCGCATGCAGGACCGGGATGAGGCCGCCGCCGGCCCCGCCGCCAGCGGCGAGGTGATTCGCTGGAAGCTCGTTACCACCTGGCCCAAGAACCTGCCCGGCCTGGGGCACACGCCGGAGGTGTTTGCCGACATGGTGCGGGAAATGAGCGCGGGCCGCCTCGATATTCGGGTCTATGGCGCTGGCGAGATCGTTCCCGCCTTCGAGGTGTTTGATGCCGTGTCCTCCGGCGTTGCGGAGCTCGGCCACGGCGCCTCCTATTACTGGAAAGGCAAGATCCCCGCGGCGGTGTTCTTCACCGCCGTCCCCTTCGGCATGACCGCCCAGGAGATGAACGGCTGGCTGCACTACGGCGGCGGCATGGCGCTGTGGGAGGAAGCCTACGCCCCGGAGGGAATCGTGCCCCTCGCCGGAGGCAGCACCGGGGTACAGATGGCGGGCTGGTTCAACCGCGAGATCAACTCCGTAGGCGACTTGCGGGGGCTGCGCATGCGTATCCCCGGTCTGGCGGGAGAGGTGTTCAGCGGGGCTGGCGGTGAAGCGGTGCGCATCCCCGGCGGTGAGATCTACACCGCCCTGCAGACCGGCGTTATCGACGCCGTGGAGTGGGTGGGCCCCTACAACGACCTCGCCCTCGGCCTCCATGAGATCGCCGAGTATTACTACTATGGCACGAACCGGGGGCGATGCTGGAATTCATCGTCAACGAAAAAGCCCTGGCCAGTCTGCCTGAGGATCTCAAGGCGATCGTGCGTCACGCCTCGCGTGCCGCCAGCCAGGATATGCTCGACGAGTTCACCGCGCGCAATAACCGGGCCCTTCGCGAGCTCATCGAGGTACACGGGGTGAAGCTGCGCCGTCTGCCCGATGAGGTGCTCGCGGCGCTGTACCGCCAGAGCGAAGAGACCATGGCTGAACTGGTGGCGGACGACCCCCTGGCGGCCCGGGTTACATCAATGCCCGCCGCGATGTGATGGGCGAGCTGATCACCCCCTGAGGGGAGACCGTTTACTCAGGGTTGATGGTGCGAGTGCGGCGCTGCTCGTCGATTGCGACGAACACGAACTCACCCTCGGTGACCTTGATGGGATCGCCGTCATGGGGAGAGTTGATCCAGACTTCGACCATGATGCGGATTGACGAGCGGCCGATGTCGATCACATCGCAGTAGCAGGACACCACGGCCCCCACATGCACCGGCGTGATAAACGCCATGCCTTCGACAGCTACCGTCGCCACGCGACCCCGGGC
>CAXBBA010000291.1:0-4002 GCA_963973805.1 uncultured Halieaceae bacterium
GCGGACAGGAATTGCAGCGCACCAACACCTCTCTTCTTATTCATTCCATGCAACGGTTGATCGCCTATATCTCGACCTTCACACCGCTGTGGCCCGGTGATGTGATCGTTACGGGCACCTGCGCTGGGGTGGGCTTTGCCCGAACTCCACCGATCTTCCTGAAGTCCGGCGATACTGTTGAGGTCGAGATCTCGGGTGTCGGCACCCTCGTGAATCCCGTAGTCGATGAAGCCTGACGCTATCGCATAGGCGGATACGGGCATGGCCGATGTGAAACTTATTGTGGTGGGAGCCGGCGTCATCGGTCTGGCGGTGGCCCGCGAGGCCGCATTGCGCGGTATCCGGACCATGGTGCTGGAGGCTGGCGATGTGGTTGGCGGCGAAACCTCTTCGCGGAACAGCGAAGTCATCCATGCAGGGATCTACTATTCTCCCGGTAGCCTGAAGGCCTGGCACTGCGTTGCGGGCCGAAAACAGCTCTATGGCTATTTGTCCCAACGTGCCATTCCCCACAGGCGTTGTGGCAAACTGATCGTCGCCACCTGCGACGCCGAAGAGGAAGTGCTGCAGCATCTGCGCGAGCGAGCTGTGGCAAATGGCCTGGCGGAAGCAGACCGCTTGCAGTACCTCTCCCGGCGAGAAGTGAATCGTAGGGAGCCGGAGCTGCGCGCCAGCGCCGCACTGCTGTCTCCCTCCACTGGCATCGTGGACAGTCATTCGTTCATGCTGGCACTGCAGGGCGATGCGGAAGCGGCCGGTGCCGAGTTTGTTTTTCGTACCCGTGTCGAAAGCCTGAGTCCCGGTAATCCCCATATGCTCGCGGGTACCAGCGGCGGACAGCCCTGGGATCTGCGTGCGGGTGCCGTGATAGTTGCCAGTGGCCATCACTCGGCGTCCTTGATGCAACGGGATCCGCGGTTGTCCACACTGGCGCCAGAGATCCGACTGGTAAAAGGGAACTACTTCGCGTTGCCGGGGAAAAGCCCTTTCAAACAGTTGATCTACCCCGTTCCGGCGCGGGACGGCCTTGGGATACATGCGACCCTTGATCTCGCGGGCCAGACCCGCTTCGGCCCCGATACAGAGCCCGTGACGGCGATCGACTACGACGTTGATCCCCGGCGACGGGATCGCTTTGAATCGTCCATACGCCGTTACTGGCCCGGTCTGGCGAGCGGAAAGCTCGTTCCCGCTTACGCCGGTATTCGTCCCAAGGTCGTTCCCGGCACAACCGGGACAGGCGAGTCGGACTTCTTGATCCAGGGGCCGGAGGAGCTAGGTGAACGGGGGCTGGTTATTCTGCACGGTGTCGAAAGTCCTGGCCTGACCGCCGCGCTATCCCTGGCCCGTGCAGCCTGTGATCGATTGAGCCAGAGCATCGCCAACTAGATAAAGTAGAGGCAATCGCGCGAGGCAGTTTTGCAGACCCTGGACGGAGGGGGGCTGGGGCAACGACCCGGGCGCTGGCAGCGCGGGCTGCGACGGTGATCGTCCCCGCGCGTTCCGAAGAGAAGGCTCGGAAGAATCTGGCCGGCGTCGACGGTGATCTGCGGGTCGCCTCGATGGATCTCGCAGAGCTGAGTAGTGTCCGGAGCTTTGCCGAGAGCATGAACGGTGATCTGCGTCGCCTCGACTTCCTTATCAACAATGCGGGCATTATGGCCTGTCCCGAGACCCACGTCGGCAGGGGCTGGGATGCCCAGTTCGGTGTCAATCACCTCGGGCATTTTGCCCTCACGACGGCGCTTATGCCCTTGCTGGAGCGCACATCCGGGACACGGGTGGTCAGCCTGTCCTCCACGGGCCACAAGCTCAGCCCCATGCGTTGGGATGATCTGCAGTTTCAGGCCGGGGGCTATGAGAAGTGGCAGGCTTACGGCCAGTCCAAGACGGCCAATGCCCTGTTCGCCAATGGCCTCGCGCGACGCCTCGAGAACAGCGGCGGACAGGCGTTTGCGGTACATCCCGGCGGCATCTTCACGCCGCTCCAGCGCCACTTGCCCACGGAAGAAATGGTTGCCCTCGGGTGGATAAACGAAGACGGAAGTCCGTCGGAGTTCGCCCGCCAGGGCTTCAAGTCACCGCAGCAGGGCTGTTCGACCACCCTTTGGGCCGCTACCTCACCAAAGCTTGAGGGTAAGGCGGGCGTGTATTGCGAAGACTGCAATGTTGCCGAGGTGGCCGACCCCGAGAGCCCGCTATCTGGGAGTCAATGCCCACGCCTGTGACGATGAGGCGGCGGAGCGTCTGTGGGCCGTGAGCGAGGAACTGCTGAGGGAAACCTGAGCGCCCGCATGTCTTGAGCCGGGAGCGAGGCGCGCAGCCTCGTTGCCGGATGCGGCACTCGACGATACTAGCCGGCCGCTGGAGGAAGCGCTCCGAGCCCCTCGGTTCAAAGCAGTCAGATATCGTCGAAGTTCCCCCCGCGCCCATGACCCGAAGCGAAGCGGGTGGCGCCGGTCAGCGTCTCTCCCGAATTCATGGTGACGCTGCCAAGGCGAGCCTCGTTGGCCATGGCATCCTCGAAGTCCAGATCCCACTGTTCGATCGCGGACTGGCGATCGCTGCGCATGCACAGCTGCGGAAAACGGGCGATCTGCTCCGCCAGTTCCAGCGCCCGAGGCAGGGCTTCGCCCCGAGGTACCACGCGGTTCGCAAGGCCCATCATGAGCGCTTCCTGTGCCTCCACGGGGCGTCCCGTAAGGATCAGGTCCATGGCGCGGGAGTGCCCGATGAGGCGAGGCAGGCGCACGGTGCCGCCGTCGACCAAGGGGACCCCCCAGCGCCGGCAGAACACTCCCATGACCGCATCTTCTTCGACGACGCGCATATCACACCAAAGCGATAGTTCCAGCCCCCCGGCCACGGCGTAGCCGCTGATGGCGGCGATCACCGGCTTGCGCAGGCGCAGGTACGAGGGCCCCATGGGGGCGCTGGAGTCGTGGGGGTCCAGAGGGCTTTCTACGCGCACGGTTCCGTCGAAAGATCCCGTGCTGACGGCCTTGAGGTCTGCGCCGGCGCAGAACGTGCCGTGATTGCCGGTGAACACGGCCACGGCATAGCGGTCGTCGTTGTCAAAATCGATGAAGGCCTGGGCGATCTTTCGGGCTGTCGGTGCATCCACGGCGTTGCGTACCTGGGGGCGATTGAGGGTCACCACCAGAATCTCGCCATGGGCCTCCTGGGTTATGGTATCGGAATCACTCATTCTTTCTCCTTATTTTGCGCTGGCCCCTATCGCGGGGTCCGTCTCTGTCGGATCATGGTTCCGGGGCCCGGCTTCTTCTTGCATAGGGCAGGGGGCCTCACCGTACCATTGTTCCCAAACCCTAAAAATCACGGAGGACTCCATGACAGAGTTTCCATTCTCCCAGGTAGACGTGTTTTCCGAGCAGCCTCTGAAGGGCAATCCCGTTGCGGTGGTGCACGGTGCCCACGGTATCCCCGATGACGTGTTGCAGGGCTTTGCGCACTGGACCAACCTCTCGGAGACCACATTTCTCCAGGCCCCCACGCATCCGGATGCGGACTACGGCCTGCGCATCTTCACTCCCGGTGCCGAGCTTCCCTTCGCCGGTCATCCCACGCTGGGGAGTTGCCACGCCTGGTTGGAGGCGGGTGGACGGCCAAAGAATCCCGAGTATGTCGTCCAGGAGTGCGCCGCGGGTCTGGTGCGTATTCGCCGCAGCGACGGTCGCCTATGGTTTGCCGCGCCGCCGCTGGTGCGCAGCGGTGCCCTCGACGATGCGTTGCTGGAGCGCCTGCTCCAGGCGACGGGACTCCGCCCCGACGAGGTGCTCGATCACCAGTGGGTGGACAACGGACCGGGCTGGTGCGCCCTGCTGCTCGAGGATGCGCAGCGCGTGCTCAGCCTTGAACCGGACTTTGCTCAACTCAAGGGTGTGGCCCTGGGAGTTGTTGGTTTCTGGGGTGATGCCGGAGCCGCCGATATGGAGTTGCGTGCCTTCGTTCCCGATATGGGCGTGCCGGAAGACCCGGTTA
>CAXBBA010000292.1:0-3998 GCA_963973805.1 uncultured Halieaceae bacterium
TGGAGATGCCCGCCGAGCAATTGATGATGCGTCTGCTGTCCTCCATCGGGCGCATCGACCAGACCCTCGTGCGCACGGGGCGCCTGGACCAGTCCGGCTGGGAGAAGCTCTCCCAGGCCGTGGGCAAGCTGCGCAACACGGGGCTGCTCATCGACGATACGCCCGCGCTGACTCCCACCGAGGTGCGGAGCCGGGCGCGTCGCGTCAAGCGCGAGCACGGCGAGGTGGCCATGATCATGATCGATTACCTGCAGCTGATGCAGGTGGCGGGCTCGTCGGAGGGCCGCACCGCCGAGATTTCCGAGATCTCCCGCAGTCTCAAGGCCATCGCCAAGGAATTCAAATGCCCCGTGGTGGCCCTGTCCCAGCTCAACCGCTCCCTTGAGCAGCGTCCGAACAAGCGCCCCGTGAACTCGGACCTGCGCGAATCCGGCGCCATCGAGCAGGACGCGGACGTGATCATGTTCATCTACCGGGATGAGGTCTATAACCCCGAATCCGCCGATCAGGGTGTAGCCGAAATCATCCTCGGCAAGCAGCGGAACGGTCCCATCGGAACCGTGCGCCTGGCCTTCCGCGGGGAGTACACCCGCTTCGAGAACCTCGCCCATCCATCGAGCGGTTACTGATCCTGCAGATGCACAGCGCTCTGCGGGGATAGCCTTTCCGGATAGAGCGCAAAGCCTGTCAAGATGCTTTACAGTTCGGTGCGGTTGAAGCAGGGTCAGTGCGCATAATTATTTGATAAATAAAGATAAAAGTCCGACGTGGCCTGAAAAATGCTTTTCCTGAGGCAGAGGCTGCTATTCTCGTAAAGAGATAGTGTGAACACTGCGGTAAAGGCACTGGAAATTAAGGAATTGGTAACATGGTAGAACGTCTGGGTCGGATTCTTCTGGCATGCGCGTTAAGCGTATTTGCTGGCACAGCAAGTGCAGCGGTAATCGATGTTTCCTGGAGCGAAGAGCTCCCCGAAGAGGGCACGGAATACTATGATCTCGATGGTGACGGCACAACGGATATCGGCCTGGCTGAACACTGTTGCTACGACGAAGCTCTATGGATCAGTGGTGAAGGCTTCGCGACGGAGTTTCAGTTCGCCTTCGTCAGTGCAGGCGACCTGATTGATGACACCATGGCGTGGGTGAGCAACACCGATGGGTACACGACGGATATTCCCACAGGTCTGAGTTACATTGCGACGCGCGGCACATCCATCGGCGCTTATTACGGTTACTTCACTGTGGAATACGACAGCGAGGACATCTTCCTGACGGGATTCAGCTACGAAGATTCGGGACGTTTTATCACGGTAGCAGGCCCGACCTCAGCGGAATCGGTTCCGGCACCTGCGACACTGCTCATTGTCGGCCTCGGTCTTTGGGGAATCGGTTTGTCTCGTCGGAAGCACTGAACGAGCCAACATTACCAACTACAAGTTGTTCTCTTTGCGGAGCCGCGCGACCTGTTCGAGAGCGGCTTCGCCATCCAGCGCTTTAACCTCCAGGCGATTCGTCGGAGGGTCGGGCACGACGGGGACGGCATCTCCGCGCAGCACCGCCGCACAGCGAGCCTGGTAGGCGGCGCGGAAGCGCGGCCAGCTCCGGGCTTCGGGGGCGCTGGCCAGAAAACTCCAATTGCAGTCCCGGCCCGCCCAGTACACCAGGGGGTGGGACCAGCTTCGCGCTTCCGGTGGTGAGCCGCCGTCGCAGGCTTCGAGGTAGGCCTGGCGCGGCGCGGGAAAACCCAGATCTTCGAGGCTGTCTTCACAGCAGCTGCGCATGCGATGCAGCGTGGGCAGGAACTCGCTGTTTTCGATGGCGGCCTTGGCGCCCTGGAGAATCTGCGCGGGGGGGAACTCCCGCAGCGAATCCAGCCACAGCTTCTTGATTTGCCGCAGCTGCTCTTCGTCGCGAAAAGCCGCGTAGTACTGGTTGTTGAAGGTGAGGCGGAACAGGGCAAAGACCTGATTGATGGCCTCGACCAGCGCCGGGTCCGGACGCAGGCGCGCTTCCTGGTCAGTCTGCCCAGGAGGTATCGGTGAGGTCTTGCTCGAGGCTGCTATCGCGCGTTCGGCGCGTGCCGCCAGTTTCTGGCTGTCCTCCATGGTCATTCCCCGCCTGTTCCTGCTGCTGTCGTGCCCAGTGGAATTGTACATGCTGTTTGAATTTGTTCTGCCATGCGTGGCCGGCGCTGCCCCGTTCACGCCAGTAAAGGGTGAAATCCTCCAGCTGCTGCAGGGCGAAGGCCCGGGGTACGCCGTGGAAGCGCTCCAGAAGCTCAAGCATGTCTTCACTGGGCTGGAAATCCGGGGGCAGGGGCTGGCCCTCACCGCGGGCCGGGCGGGTCGCGGCGGCCCTGCCCGTGGTTTTCGTCGCTTGCGCTGTGCGGGGAGCGGCAGCCGATGCCTGCGCGGCCCCGGCGGGTGGGGACGTCGCCACGGCGGTGTGCTGCGGCGCTGTGGTCGCTGCGGTCGCTGCGGGAGCGGGCACTGGCGGCGCGGCGGGCAGCGGTGAGGGCGCTGCGGCGGCCCCTTCGTCCAGTGCCAGCAGCAGGCAATCCCGGGCGGCGCCCCGGCGATCACAGCGTATCAGCCCCTTCGCTTCGAGGGAGTCGCAGATACGCTGGAGTTCTCCGTCACTCCAGAAGGGCATCAGCTGCAGCAGGTAGGCGCGGCTGATGTGCAGCCAGGCCAGGCCCTCGCGCCGGGTGGCGGGCTGGTGCAGGTACAGGCTGCGAATCTGTTGCAGCAGCACCGCTTCCTCGAGGCCCACAGCGGCGGCGAGTTCTGCAGAGAACACGAGCTGGGAGTCGGGGACGAGGCGGGGGCCGCTCATGGGCTGCTTTGGCTCAACAAAATGGGCCGCACAGCATACCCAGCTTGGCGCATTAGTTGTAGCATCCCCGCTGCAAAGATCTCCGGAGACTTCATGGCCAAGGCCAAAACGGCATTCGTGTGCAGCGACTGCGGTTCCGATTACGCCAAGTGGCAGGGCCAGTGCTCTGATTGCGGGGCATGGAACACCCTCAGCGAAATCCGCCTCGAAAGCGCTGCCCGAGGCTCCCGCGGCAGCGCCGCGCGTCAGGGTTTTGCCGGTCAGCTGGCGCCCGCCCGCCGTCTGGAGGATATCGAGCTGGCGGATGTGCAGCGCATACCCACGGGGATGGCGGAACTGGACCGGGTGCTCGGCGGTGGCCTGGTGCCCGGGTCGGCGATTCTTCTGGGGGGTAACCCCGGCGCTGGCAAGAGCACGCTGCTGCTCCAGGCCAGCTGCAATCTGGCTCGCGACATGCCCGCCCTGTACGTTACCGGCGAGGAGAGTCCCCAGCAGGTGGCCCTGCGCGCCCGGCGCCTCGGCCTGCCCATGGATCAGCTGGAGCTGATGGCCGAGACGCAGGTCGAGGCGATTCTCGCGGTGCTGGCGCAGAAGAAACCCCGCCTGCTGGTGGTGGACTCCATTCAGGTGGTTTACAGCGACGCCCTGACCTCGGCGCCGGGCAGCGTCTCGCAGGTGCGCGATTGCGCGGCGAGCCTGACCCGCGCGGCGAAGGAGCACGGTACCGTGCTCCTCCTCGTCGGGCATGTCACCAAGGACGGCAACCTCGCGGGCCCCAAGGTGCTCGAGCACATGATCGACTGCTCCGTGCTCCTGGAGAGCTCCGATGACCAGCGTTTTCGCACGCTGCGGGGGCAGAAGAATCGCTTCGGCGCAGTCAACGAGCTGGGCATCTTCGCGATGACGGAGCAGGGACTGCGGGAAGTGCGCAATCCCTCGGCGATCTTTCTCGAGCGCGGCGAAGCGGCTGCTTCCGGCAGCGTGGTGATGGTGCTGTGGGAAGGGACGCGGCCCCTGCTGGTGGAGATCCAGGCTCTGGTGGACGACAGCCCCCTGGGCAATCCCCGGCGCCTGGCGGTGGGGCTGGAGCAGAATCGTCTGGCGATGCTGCTGGCGGTGCTCCATCGTCACGGTGGTCTGCAGGTGGGGGACCAGGACGTG
>CAXBBA010000293.1:0-3971 GCA_963973805.1 uncultured Halieaceae bacterium
TCCGCTGGTGCTTCTTCAACCTCTTCCTTCTTCAGACTGTTCATTACCTTCACGGCGATGAAGATCGCGAACGCGACGATCAGAAAGTCTACGCATGTCTGGATGAACGCGCCGTACTTGATCGTAACGGCTTCCGTAGCCTCCGTTGCCTCTTGAATCACCACCGCGAGGGAGCTGAAATCAACCCCACCGATGATAACTCCGAGGGGCGGCATCAGAATATCACTTACGAACGATGCCACGATTTTTCCAAAAGCAGCACCGATATAATGATGCCCACCGCCATATCTACCACGTTTCCTTTCATGGCGAATTCTTTAAATTCACTTGCCATACCCATATTGGAGCCCTCAACGTTTGATTTTTTGTTTAGAACTCGGATTGCTTAGCAAAGAGCTATACCCGACTTTGTCGTAATGTATTGCCATAACAGTTCATGCAAATGGTTTTCTCTCCTTGGTTTTCCCCAAAGAGTTGATTGCGTTCCGATCAATGTGTTCCTGCGCCTCTTGTTTTTATCGTGGGTGCCTGCGGTAGGACTATAATCACTCCGACGGTTTCAGCTTGTTGGCGCAGTTGTGCTTCCGTGCCCAGCGATTTCGTTACCCGACCGGTATTCGCATCGCCCACCCTGCAAAGGTTGGGGTGCGCGAAGCCGCAACTTTTCCGAAACAGGATGACTGACCCACCATCATGAGTAGTCTTTTGGACAACTGGCAGAGCGGCGAAGAGATGCTGGCGGTGCGCGAGAATCGCCAGCGCCGGCTGTGCCGGGCTCTGACCTACATCGGCAGTGTTTTCCTGTTTATCTTTGGCTCCCTGGCGGTGCTTCAGCAAAATCTGGAATTGAGCATAGTCCTGCTGGGCTCGGCGGGCGTCGGTATCGTCAATTCATTTTTATTGTCGAAGAAGGAAAATCTGAAGATAGGCGCTCTGAATATCAGCCTGATTCTGCTCACGCTGGTGTTCGCATTGATTGTCACGGGGGGCGTGCAGGGTACGGGGACGCTCTGGGTTTACCCTATCTTCGCGATTCTGCTGTTCATTAACCCCTTTCGCATCGCGACGGCGCTCTCGCTTCTGGTGATCGGGGTCAGTGCGCTACTCCTGTTCAGTCCCCTCTCTGTGTTGCTGGACTTCGACTACTCCCGGATTCATGCGGTGCGCTTTGTGATTACGCTGATAGCCCTCCAGGCTATTTCCCTGACAGCGATCTACTCGGAAGAGTCCGCCTACCGCATGATTTTGCGCCTGCACAATGCGGATATTCATCGCCTGGCGTTTTTTGACTCGTTGACCGGGCTGCCCAATCGCTGGTCGCTGCAGAACAAACTCGAACGCGTGCTGCGGCGACGGGCGAAGGACGAGTGCGTCGCATTGATGTATATCGACCTCGATAACTTCAAGCACGTGAACGACAACTATGGGCACGAGATTGGTGACCGGCTGTTGGCAGAGTTCGGTGAACGGCTACGGTCCACGATAGGGGCCGCTGAACCCGGTTCAAGGGAATCTCTCTTTGATGACCATGGGAGTGAGGCAGCCCGCCTCGCTGGGGACGAGTTTGTAATCGTGCTCACGCAGCTGCGTGAGCCCCTGGAGGCAGCGAACGTGGCTCACCGCGTTCTCGACATGTTCAAGGGTGGCTTTCACCTGGACGGTTCCACCTACCCCGTATTTGTCAGCATCGGCATCGCCGTTGGCCCCCATGACTCGGCGAATGCGGCGGAGCTGCTCCGCTATGCGGATGCAGCGATGTACAAGGCGAAGGCCCGGGGTAACAACTGCCTGGAGTTTTTCACTGAGGAGATCGCAGAAGCCCTCGACACGCGTCAAAAAATTGAGACTGGACTGAGAGCGGCGTTGGAGACCGACGACTTTTCTCTGGTGTACTCGCCCATGAAGAGCTGTGCGACCGGCGGCGTTGTTGGCTTGGAGGCGTTGGTGCGTTGTGAGCACCCGACACTGGACGGCTTTGGTCCCCATGAGTTCATACCCGTTGCGGAGGCTACGGGCCTGATTCGGGATATTGACCTTTGGGTGTTGCGCCATAGCCTGGATGATCTTGTGTGGTTGCGGGATAAGGCGGGGTTTACGGGGAAGTTCTGCGTCAACGTTTCGGGGGTCGAATTGCTGAAGCGGGAGTTTCCGGCGGAGGTTGAGCAGTTGCTTAACGAACGGCGATTGCCGGCAAGTCAGCTGGAGCTGGAGATAACGGAGACTTCCCTGGTGCCCGACAATCCCGTCGTGCTACGGGTGCTGAATGAGATCAACGACATGGGCGTTTCCCTGGCCCTTGATGATTTCGGAACAGGCTATACCTCCTTCAATCAATTGGTTCTTTATCCGGCGAGCACCCTGAAGGTCGATCGATCCTTCGTTCACGACTGGCTGTCGCAGAGCGAGGGGCAGGGGAAGATCGTGGAGGTCATTCTCAATCTGGCAAGCATCTATGGACTGCGGGTTGTGGCAGAGGGTGTAGAGACGGACGAGCAGTTCCAGTTCCTGCAGCGCGTCGGTTGCGACTGGGTGCAGGGGCACTGGATTTCAGATGCGCTGGACAGGCAGAGTATTGCCGACCTGCTGGCGGCCTCGCCGGATGAGGCCGAACCGGAACGCGATAGTTACGATTCCTCCGGAGCCCCCGGGGCGCCACCTTCCGGCGGGTGAAGGGAGAGGGAGTCACCAGGTCGATGAATGGCTATTCACGTTCGCGTGAGCTAGCATCGCCTCCCTACGTCATGCATTGTGTGCCACCGTGACCAGCTATACACCTACTGCAACTGCATTGCTTCCCGCCTGGCAGGCCGCCGACTTCATCCAGCTGACCCTCGACTGTCTCAGCGCCCAGAGCTACGCTAGTTTTTCTGTCATTGTGTCTGTCGACCAATGCGACGACGACACGGCGAGAATCTGCGAAGCCCATGCACGGAAGGATCCGCGCTTTCGCGTGGTGCGTCAGGAGCAGCGGCTTGGCTATGCGGGGAACTGCAACGCGCTGCTGGACCTTGCGGACTCGGACTATGCCTGTTTCGCGTTTCATGACGATACATTGGCACCGGATTACGTTGAAAAGCTAGCAGGGGCTCTGGATAGAGACCCCCAGGCTGTGATCAGTTTTTCGGATATGGAGCTCACCAATACGGACGGTAGCGTCGAGTTTCATCGCCTCACAGAACTGGAGGGTGAAGACGACCCGGTGCGTCGGGGCTTTACCATGCTGGGCGGTGAATGCCAGTGGTGGGTGCCTAATCGCGGTCTTTTTCGCCTTGACCCGGCGCGTCACATCGGTGGCGTCAAGCACCATGGTGGCGGGGAATACTCCTGTGACTGGCCCTGGCTTTTCCACATGAGTCTGCTCGGTCGATTCCAGCGAGTTCCCGAAGTCCTCTGTTTCAAGAACTACCAGGAGCGTAGTCTGTCGCGCAGTTGGGATGCGACGCATCGCAATACCTGGGAAGTGCAGGCAGCCTGTGTGCGGGAGGTCTGGAATTCGCTGTTGAGAACGGAGCAGAAACTTGCACTCGCTGGTCCCCTGACCGCGTATCTGGAGCAAAACCGGCCCATATGAACAGGGACGGTGCCGTGGATGAAACTCGTTCCCCAGACATGGAAGAGTTGGAACTCCTGCAGCCGTTTTCCCTGGTACGGAAGGTGGACGAGCGAGGTGCGCTCCTGCCCCTGGATTTCGATGCGCTTCCCTTTTTGGTCCGACGCGTATTCACTGTCAGTGGTGTTCCCCCGGGCACGCGCCGTGGCGGCCATGGACACCTCAGAGGCATACAGCTGCTGGTCTGTGTGCAGGGGCGGATTGAGTTGAGGGCTCGCGCCGGGGTCAAGACGTCGAAGCTGATGCTGAGCCCCGCTGGTTCCGGCGCATTGCTTTCTGCGGGCGTCTGGTGTGAGCAATGCTATCTGGCGCCGGACTCGGTGTTACTGGTGCTGGCAAGCGAGTCCTATGATCCTGGGTC
>CAXBBA010000294.1:0-3965 GCA_963973805.1 uncultured Halieaceae bacterium
CGTAGATCGGCGTATCCTCGTCCAGCTCCTCCTGATAGGTGCCGAAAAGACGATCCCAGATGATGAACAGGCCCCCGTAGTTCCGATCCAGGTAGCGCTCGTTCTGCGCGTGGTGCACCCGGTGATTCGACGGGGTGACAAATATCCACTCATACCAACCCAGCTTGCCCACGTGCTCCGTATGAACCCAGAACTGGTAGATCAGATTCAGGGAACCGACGGATACCACCACCTCAGCGGGCACACCGATGAAAAACATGGGCAGGTAGAAGATCCAGCCCAATAAAAAACCCGTGCTGGTCTGCCGCAGGGCCGTGGACAGGTTGTAGTCCTCGCTCTGGTGGTGGGCAACATGGGCGGCCCACAGAATCGTGCGTTCATGCCCAAGGCGATGCAGCCAGTAATAGCAGAAATCGTACAGCACCATGGCCAGCACCCAGGTTCCCACGCTGTGCACATCCATCTGCGCCATGGAGAAGTGCTCCACGACCAGGTGATAGACATAGCCACCGATGCCCAGGGTGATAAAGCGTCGCGCCTGGCTCAGGGTGCCCAGAAAAAGGCTGCCCACCGCATCATTGACCCGATAGGTATTCCGTTTATGGCGAATGCCCCAGATCAGCTCCAGCACCATGGCCAGAATAAAGAATGGGACCGCGTAAACAACAAAATCCATGGATCGATACCGCCTTTCTAAGCATCCAGATCCGGGATCATCTCGTCCTTGAGGCGTTCGATGGCATCCTTCAGGCGCAGCTTTTCTTTTTTCAGGCGCTGCAGCAGGATCTGGTTCTGGTAGGGATAGCCCTGCATCTCGGCGATACGCGTGTCCAGCGCCCGGTGTCGGGTCTGCAACTGCAGCAAGCGCATTGCGGGCGTCAACACCTCGTTCGCGGCTTCTTCTTTGTCCGGTTCTTGACCCGGTGGCCAGTTCATTCCCAGGTAATCCCGTTTACAGTTCTGCTGCGCGCCGAAGCAACGAAAGATAACCGCGCCCTCGTCCCCGCACAAGTGCCACCACCTTACTCCAACTCGTCCCGAAGTTCGTCCAGCATGATTTGCCAGAGTTCCTGCGACGAATCTCCGACGGCAAGAAAGTTCGGACTGAGGAGCGATTCCCGGTCGTTATAGCGCAGCGGCCTTCCGTCGAGCCCCCACAGGCTCCCTCCCGCTGCGCTGACGAGCGCGTCGCCGGCGGCCACATCCCACTCGCTGCAGGGCGAGAAGCGCGGATAGCAGTCTCCCCTGCCGGCAGCGAGATCGCAGAACTTCAGGGCACTGCCACTATTCAGGCGCTGGAGCTCATAACGGGACTCGAGGAACGCAAGGGTCTGGGACAGGCGCTCATTGCGATGGCGATGGCTGGCCAGCACCACCAGCTCCTGCTCCGGCAGCGCCCGCGTGCCCATGGGCGAGAATCGCCAGGCATCTTCGACGTACTCGCAGCACCAGGCACCGTCGCCAACGATGCCCAGGGCATAGCGCCCGCGCCTCGGTTCGGCGATAAGGCCCAGCTGGGGTCTGTGGTCGTCGATCAGCGCCACATTGATGGTGAACTGCCCCGTGCGCTCGATGAACTCCCGGGTCCCGTCCAGGGGATCCACCATCCAGAAGCGATTCCAGCTCCGGCGCTGCGCCAGTTCTGCGCGACTGCTCTCCTCCGAGAGAATGGGAATATCGGGAGTCAGCGCCCCCAGGCCATCGCTGATGAGGTGGTGGGAGGCCAGATCCGCCTCGGTGACCGGCGACCGGTCCGCCTTCTGGCGCACTTCGAGCCCCTCATCCCCCGCATCGTAGTAATCCAGGATCACTCCGGACGCCCGCCGGCACAGGTCCAGAAGGGAGACGACGGTTGCGGAATTCAGGGGCGAAGGTGCTCGAAATGGCATGGCGCCTACTATAGCATTGCGCCATGATCGACTGGCCCAATATCCGCACTGTGCTCCTGGACATGGACGGCACGCTGCTGGACCTGCACTACGACAACCATTTCTGGATGGAGTATCTGCCGCGGGCCTACGCTCAGCAGCGCGGGATTCCCGAGCCGGAGGCCAGGGAGCATCTCAGCGAGCGCTTCGGCGAGGTGCGCGGCACCCTGCCCTGGTATTGCCTCGACCATTGGTCCCGAGCCCTGGACATGGACATCCCGGCGCTGAAGCACGAGCTGAAACACATGATCCGCGTGCGCCCCTACGCCCTGGACTTCCTGCGCTGGCTCAAGGGGACGGACCTGGACGTACTGCTGGTGACCAACGCCCACCGCAAAACCCTGGACCTGAAAATGGGCGAGGTGGACATCACCCAGTGGTTCCACCGCATTGTCCTGTCCCACGACCTGGACGCCCCGAAGGAGCAGCAGCTGTTCTGGGAGCGACTGCAGGCGCTGCACCCCTTCGATGCCGAGCGCACCCTGTTTATCGACGACACCGAGTCCGTGCTCGACGCCGCGCAGCAGTACGGCATCCGCCACCTGCTCACGCTGCTGCAGCCGGATAGCTCGCAACAGAAACGCCTGGACACGCGCTTCCCGGGAATCCACCACTTCGATGAAATCATGCCCTCGCAACGGCCCGGAGACGATGGACAAGCTGCGCATTGACAAGTGGCTGTGGGCGGCGCGTTTCTTCCGCACCCGCAGCCTTGCCAAGGCCGCCATCGAAGGCGGCAAGGTTCACCTGGACGGCCAGCGCGTAAAAGTCTCGCGGGAGATCGCCATCGGTGATCAGATCCGCGTCCGCCAGGGCTGGGATGAGCGCGACGTGATTGTGGAGAAACTCTCGGATCAGCGCCGGGGGGCTCCGGAAGCCCAGGCTCTCTATCGCGAAACCGCCGAAAGCATCGCCCGACGGGAGCAGTCAGCTCAGGCGCGCAAGCTGGCGGGCGGCATGACGGAGCGGCCGCAGCGGCGTCCGGACAAACGGGAACGGCGGCAGATCCACCGCTTCCGGGACTACGAAAACAGCTGAAGCCTCAGCCATCGTGCTCCGGCACCAGGACCGGACCGAAGCAGCACAGCCTCGACTCAGGCGCCATGGATGATCCGGGATATTCAATCCCGGGGAGACGCTTTCGGCCAAAGCAGCATCAACAGCGACGACAATACCAGTCGATACCACCAACGCAGGTTCCCGGAGCGCGCGGCACAGCGAGCAGCCTGCCAGCGTGTCGTGAGCACCCGCGTATCCTGGTGACTGTCCGGCGTGTGGGCGCGGCACCAGTGCCCGAGAACAGGAAGGCCGCGAATGCGCTCCCGCAACCGGCGCAGGCTAGCCGTGGCGCCGCTGGCTGAGGAGGCACCGCGAAGATTGGCGCCGTGCTGGCGATAGCTCCCCAACACCTCGGGCAGGAACTCCCAGCGACAGTGGTAAAGACGGCAGAGCATCACCGCTCCCCAGTCATGCATGGGCCAGGGACCGTCGCCGTGGCTCACCAGCCGCTCTGCCAGCGGTCTCGAGATAATCATGCTCATGCCCACAACGGGATTGACCAGAAACACATCCGCATCATCAAGGCCCACGGGCCAGCTAAACGGCGATCCCGGGCGGCGGTAGAAAGAGTCCGCCAGGCGCTCGCCGTCACCATCGATCAGATCTAGATCACTGAAGAGCAGGTCCGGTGCCTGGGGCCCCGCCACAGCGTCGGCGTAACGCGCGACGCGCCGGGGGTGCCAGCGGTCATCCTGGTCGCAGAACATCACGTGCGTGAGCTCCGGATGGCGCTGCAGCATCAGCTCCAGGGAACGGATAAAACTGGCACAGGGTCCCGGTGCCTGGGGGTGGCGAAACAGCGCCGCGGGCATACACTCCGCCTCCAGCCACTGCTGCACCCGCGCGCAGCTGTCGTCGCTGCTGCCCCAGTCGTGGATCTCCAGACAATGGGGAAGCTGTTCCTGCGCCGCCAGAGACGCAAGCTGCTCATCGATGTAGGCACCGCCATTGTGGGCGCACAGCAACACACCGATGCGA
>CAXBBA010000295.1:0-3958 GCA_963973805.1 uncultured Halieaceae bacterium
TGCGCAAAAGCAATTTTCTGTCCAAACAGAGTGCTACACTCAAATGGCTGCAGGACGCAGCAAGTGATTCCGGATAGCACGGCAAGAAGCTTGGTACGTATCAGCAAAGATTAAGTACAGCAAGAAATCGACACTCCCCCCGACGCAATCCCCGTCCCCCAAAGCCCGTGCCCGCGGCCTTCGCGCTTCAGGCCCAGGACTCTGGAAAAGGGGCTTGAGCAGGGTGGCCGCCCCCGGTGGCCAGAGAGTGGAAAGAGAGTAAAGCGCAACAGCAGGACGCGCGAACCGGTGAAAAGCAATAGAACAGCCAATGCGGTCCCGCCGACCCCCGATGCAGTATGGGTCGGGACGGCACAGGGGAACGCCCAGGTGAATTTCAAGGGTAGAAAAGTATGTCGACAGTAACCGGTACCGTAAAGTGGTTTAACGAAACCAAAGGCTACGGCTTCATTGAACAGGAAGGCGGACCCGATGTTTTCGTTCACTTCAGTGCTATCAAGGGGGACGGATTCCGCACCCTGGCAGATGGCCAGAAAGTTGAATTTACGGTGGCCGATGGTCAGAAAGGTCCCCAGGCAGAGAACGTAATCGCTGTCTGAGCACCACTACAACGCCAGGGAGCCTGACTAAGGTCGGGCTCGCCTGTGCAAGCCGGGCGACGGGACACCGCCGCCCGTGAAAAAGGCACCTTCGGGTGTCTTTTTTATGGCCTTCACCTGCGTCGGACCTCAGCCCAGGTCGCGGTCGATCAGCAGGGCGCTGCCCGATCCGGCGGCGCCCGCCGCCGCGACGATGCCCCGGCGCAATCCCCGGCGCTCGAGTTCATCCAGCAGCGTCAGGGTCATGATCGCCCCCGTCGCCCCCATGGGATGGCCCAGGGCGATGCAACCCCCGTTCACGTTGTACTTGTCGTCGCCGAGACCCAGGCGGCGCTGAGCCACCACGCTGGTGGCGGCAAAGGCTTCGTGAATCTCGAACAGGTCCACATCCTCCGGCGCCAGGCCGGTTCTTTCGAGCAGCACCTCCGTGGCCCGAATGCAGCCGGACACCACCTGCAGCGAGTCCTCGCCGGTGGTGACGCTCTGGGCGACGCGCGCCCGGGGGGCAGCGCTGAGCGTCGCTCCGAAGCTTCGGTCCCCCAGCAGCAGCAGTGCAGCGGCGTCGGCCATTGCCGGCGAATTCCCGGCGGTGTGTATGTGACGGATCTCTTGGAGCTCGGGATACTCCGCGAGCATGAAGGCGTCTACCCCCGATGCGCCCAGTTCGGCGAAGGCGGGCCCCAGGGCTGCAAGGCTCTCTGCGGTCGTCCCGGGACGGATGCACTCCTCCTGATCCGCAACCCCTTCCGGCGTATTCACGGGCAGAATCGACGCGTCGAAATAACCCGCCTCCCGGGCCGCGGCAGCGCGCTGCTGGCTTTTCAGCGCCAGCGCATCCGCCTCTTCCCGGCTGACACCCGCGAGGCTGGCTATCAGGTCCGCGCCACTGCCCATGAGGGGTGAGCGACAGCGTCGGGCGAACTCTCCGTCGGCGAATACCTGCGCGCCGTCCGACAACATGGGGACGCGGGACATCATTTCGACGCCGCCGGCCACGGCGCTATCCATGGCGCCAACGTTGATCTTCATCGCCGCGAGGGCGACGGCGTCGATGCTCGACGAGCAGAAGCGGTGCACGGTCATGCCCGGCACCGTGTGGGGCCAGCCAGCATAGAGTAGTGAGGTTCGGGCAATGTTCGCCGCCTGCTCGCCGTGCTGCGTCACGCAACCGAGAATGACTTCGCCGACCCTGGCCGGCTGCAGCGCACTGCGCTCGCACAGGCCCGCGTAGAGCTGGCTCAGCAAGTCATGGGGTGCCACGCCCGCGAGGGCGCCCCCGGGCCTCGCGCGACCACGGGGGCTGCGCACCCCGCCGTAGATCAACGCGTCGTTCATGCACCGACACCCACAACCAGGCTGACGCAGGTTGTTGCGCTGCCCCCCAGGTTGAAGGTGACCATATTTTCGGCGCCCTTGACCTGCATAGCGCCAGCGCGACCGGAGACCTGACGGGCACAGTCCAGCGCCATGCGCACGCCCGTGGCCCCCACCGGATGGCCGAGACCGATGAGGCCGCCGCTCGGGTTAACGGGGAAGCGGCCGTCGCGCTCGATCACCCCCTCTTCCACCGCCTTCCAGGATTCCCCCGGTGCGGTCAGGGTCGAGTGATCGATGGCCATGTACTCCGTTACGGTGAAGCAGTCGTGGGTTTCGAGTCCGTCGAGGTCTTCGAGCCCGGAAAAGCCTGCGCGGTGGACGGCTTCCGCCATCGCCTTCGCCGCGTGGGGGAACAGCAGGGGCTGCTCCGCGCTGAGGGCCAGCTTGCGCTCCAGCAGCAGGGGGGCGCTGCGGTGCCCCCAGCCCTTGATGCGGGGTATGTCCTCAAGGCGCAGACCCTGGCGCGCCGCGTGCTCCCGTGCCACGGCTTCATTGGCCAGGATCACGCAGGCGGCACCATCCGTGATCTGCCCGCAATCCAGCTTGCGCACACAGCCTTCGATCACGGGGTTGAGCTTGTCGTCCTGGGAGAAACAGCCCTCGGGGAAGCTCCAGTCCCGGGACTGGGCATTGGGATTGGCGCGGGCATTGGTGAAGTTGATCTCACCGATGCGCTCCAGATGTTCGTGACGCAGGCCGTAGCGCGCGTCGTACTCCTGGGCGATGCGGTCGAACATATGGGGCCAGGGGTATTCGCAGTCCGTGTTCTCCACGCCATGCCAGGTGGCCGCGCCGAGGTATTCCGCCCCGGTCCTGCCGTCCACGTTGCGCATGAGCTCCAGGCCCAGCACCGCGGCCACGCCGTAGTGCCCCGCCTCGATATCGCGCATCGCCGACAGCATGGCGATGGAACCGGAGGCACAGGCGGCCTCGTGGCGACTCGTGGGAATATCGGCAAGCTCCGGGTACACGTGGCCGAAAAAGCCGCCGATCAGTCCCTGGCGACTGAACAGGTCGCCGACGAAATTGCCCACGTGCCCCACTTCGATCTGTGCCGGATCGATGGCGGCATCGTCCACCGCCGATTCCAGGGTTTCCCGAAACATGGCATACAGGTCCAGTCCTTCGCGGGCCCAGTTGCGGGCAAAGTCCGTTTGCGCACCGCCGAGCAGATAGATTCCAGTCACTTGCTTATCCTCCTGTTGATCATTCTTCGCCGGCGCGGCTGCGCGCCTCGACGTCGCTGCGCAGGGTGCCGCGGACGACCTTGCCCAGGGGGTTTCGCGGCAGCGCCGCAAACACCTCCAGACGCTCCGGCAATTTGAAACGGGTCAGGCCCTTCGCCGCCAACTGCTCCCGCAGGGCTTCGAGGGTCGGTACGGGCTCTCCTTCGGCGGGTACGATGCAGGCGCAGACCCGTTCGCCCAGATCGTCATCGCTGACGGGACAGACGGCGGCCTCCACCAGCCCGGGAATGGACTCCAGCTGCGCATCGATCTCCGACGGCGACAGCTTCACGCCGCCGCGATTGATGATGTCCTTGCAACGGCCGACGATGCGGTAGTGGGAGGGTTCGCCGGGATCGATCTGCACCAGATCACCGCTGCGGAAAAATCCCTCGCTCGTGAACACGTCTTCGTTGTCGTGGTGGTGATAACCGTCGAACACGCCGGGACCGTCGACGCACAGTTCACCGGGGACTCCGGGCTCGGTCACTTCCACCCCCGAGTCGGGGTCGATGATGCGCGTGACCATGGCGCCGTCCGCGTAGCTGTCGAAGGCCATGCCCTCGGCGCCCATGCGCGGGAACAGCACAGCTCGATGCTCCGGCGCGGGGGCCGTGGCTGGCGTGCTGATAAGCCCGATGCCCTCATTGGAACCGTAGAAATTGATCACGGGCTTGGCAAACTCATTCTCGAAGGTATCGATCATGGCGGGGGACAGGGGCACGGAACCGGTCCCGATCACGCGGAGGGAGCTGA
>CAXBBA010000296.1:0-3950 GCA_963973805.1 uncultured Halieaceae bacterium
CCTATATTCCCAGCACCTACTTCGCCGTGGGCGGCACGCCGCCGAAAGCGTTTGAGGAAGAAGCTGCAGGGGGCGAGCCCGTACCGTCGCACCATTCACCCCTGTTCAAGATCGATCCCGAGCCCTCGGTTACCCTCGGTGTGGAAGCGACGGTGACGGCACTGCTGGAGCTGATGGGCAGTGACTGAGGTGCCCGTAAGACCGGCCAGTACGGTGGTCTTGTTGCGCGACGGTAGCGATGGTCTGGAACTGCTCCTCGTGCGCAGGAATCGGGCCCTGGCCTTTGCCGGAGGCTTCTGGGTATTCCCCGGGGGCGCGGTGGATGACGAAGACCGTGCCCTTGGCGGTGGCGACGAAGACGCTGCGGCGAAGTTCGCTGCCGCGCGGGAGGCGCAGGAAGAGGCGGGCCTCACGCCGGACCCCGAGGCCATGGTGCTCGTCAGTCACTGGACAACACCCGCCGCAGAAAAGAAACGCTTCTCGACCTGGATCTACGCCGGTGCCATCGACGCGGATGCGGAGGTCGAGATTGACGGCGGAGAAATCCACGACTACCAGTGGCTCGAAGTGCACGCGGCGCTCGCAGCCCATCGAGCGGGGGACCTGCCGATGCTGCCGCCGACCTACATCACGCTCTGTGCCCTGGCGCGGTACCGCAGCGCCGACGAGGCGCTCGCGGGGGAACGGGAGACGCCCTGTCCCAGGGTGCTGCCCCTCCTCGTGCCGGGCGATGATGGTGGGGGCTTTGTCACCGTGTATCCCGGTGACGTGGCCTACGAAAACGGCGATGTAGCACAGCCCGGGCCTCGCCATCGGGCCTTTCTGGAGGGTGGCGGCTGGCGCTACCTGTACGAAGACTGCTGCGGCGCTGCGCCGCTCTATGCCCAGGATTGAACGATGACTGAACCGACAGGTCGCGAGACCGGCTACGCACTCTGGGACTGGCCCGTGCGCCTGATTCACTGGGCCATTGTGCTCATACTTCCGGCCAGCTGGTGGACCGCGGAAGAAGGTTATTTCACGGTGCACCAGTGGCTTGGCTTGACCGTGCTGGTTCTGGTGCTCACGCGCATCTGCTGGGGCTTCCTGGGGTCACCGCAGGCGCGCTTCCGGGACTTCCTGCGCGGTCCCAGGGCGGTGCTGGCCTATTTTCGCGGCGAGCCATCCACGACCCCCGGGCACAATCCGGCGGGGGGCTGGTCCGTGATGGTGCTCTGGTCCCTGCTATTGATGCAGGCGCTGACGGGCACGGTCAGCAGTGATGATGTGATGTTCGAAGGGCCTTTCTACTACGTGTTTGACAGCGGTATTGCAGATGCGCTGGCAGAGATTCACGAAGTCCTGTTCAAAGGAATTCTCGCCTTTGTCGCGCTGCATGTGGGGACGGTGATCTGGTATGAGCGGCGCCGGGACCAACGCCTTCTGAAGCCCATGATCCTGGGCCGGAGTGCGGGCCGCGAGGGCACGGGGCCCGCGCAGCCGCTGTACAAGGCGATCGTCATCGCCCTGCTGCTGGCGGGGCTCCTGTGGGGGCTGATGGAACTTGCCCCGGAGCCGCCGCCCGCATTCTACTGGTGAGTGGCGCGCGGCCTCAGTAGAGGTAGTCCTTGGACTTGTAGTCATCGTGGCAGCTCTTGCAGGTGCCGCCCAGCTCCTTTACTGCGGCGCCCACGCTGCCCTTGTCACCGCTTTGCGCTGCGGACAGGAGCGTGTCTGCCGAGGCCTGGAAGGCGCGGTACTTTTCGGCAAAGTCGTCGCTGTTCTCCCAGATTTCCGGCTTCGCCCGGGTCGTGCCCTTGTCGCTGCCGGGGCCAAAGGCGCGCAGCACATCTACCGTCGACAGGGCCTTGATGTCTTCGGACAACGTCAGCACCTTGGCCTCATCCCAGGGCATCTCACCCTTGAGCATCGCTGTGATGGGACCGAAGTTCATCGCCACCAGCGTGAAGTAGGACTGGCGGAAGGACTGCATGGGCTCATCGCGGTCCATGTGCGCCAGGGCCATGGGCACCGCGCCGATGGTAGCGGCGGTGATGCCGGCGGCGACCAGCGTGCGCAGCGAAGGACGTTTGGGACTGAAGGACATAGGGCTCTCCTTGATTGGGGGTAGGGTGTGGGTTCAAGTAAACCCGATTGGGGGGCGGGGCGCCAGTGCGCTCCCGCCGTATTGCTGATCCGCCGCTAGCGGCCGAGCATGGTGCGGGCGACGAGCTCCCGCATGATCTCGGACGAGCCACCGTAGATACGCTGGATGCGGGCGTCCGTGTAGAAGCGGGAAATGGGATATTCCACAGTGTAGCCGTAGCCACCGAAGAGCTGCAGACAGTCGTCGACGGTGCTGCACTGCATTTCGCAGGAGGCGAGCTTGAGCATGGCCGCCTTGTCGGCGGTGAGCTCATCGCGCTCGTACTCGTCGGCGCATTGCTCGTACAGCGCCCGGTTCAGGGCGATCTGGGTCTTCACATCCGCGAGCTTGAAGCGCGTGTTCTGGAACTCGCCGATACTCTGGCCGAAGGCCTTGCGCTCCTTGACGTAATCGATGGTCAGGGCGAGGGCACCCTCGGCGGCGCCGATGGACTGGGCGGCGATGCCCATCGTTTCGATCTTGCGGCTTTTCTCGAAGCCTTCGAGGCGCGTGTCAACCAGGAACAGGGAGGTGCCCTTGGCGCCCTTGCCCGGGTCCGTGATGGCGGCCACGACCACGACGTCCGCGTGGATGCCGTTGGTAATGAATATCTTGGAACCATTGAGTACCCATTCATCGCCATCGCGCACGGCATTGGTGCGGATGCCCTGAACGTCGGAGCCGGCGCCAGGTTCGGTCATGGCCAGGGCGCCGAACGCTTCACCCGACACCATCTTCGGCAGCCACTGCTGCTTCTGGGCGTCGGTGCCGTGGCGGGTGATGTAGGGGGCGACAATATTGGAGTGGATGCTGTAGCCCGTCGAGATGCCCCCAAAGCCCATGCGAGCCAGTTCTTCCATGATCATCAGGGTCACGTGGGGCGAGGTGCCGGCGCCGCCGTAGGCCTCGTCCACGTCGGGGCAGAGCAGTCCTGCGGCACCCAGGGTGTTCCAGAATTCCCGGGGCACCAGGTGGTCCTCTTCCCACTGTTCGAAGTGGGGGCTGATTTCCTGTTCGAAAGCGCGGCGGGCCATGTCGCGAAACAGGGTCATCTCTTCGCTGCCCAGATCCGTAGCCATACTGCGTACCTCAGTTTTTCTGCGTAGGGGGTCGCAATTGTGGTGGATGGAGCTGGCGGCCGCAACTTCCATGGCGGGCCGTCAGGCGTCCCCCGCAGGGGTACTTCTACGCCCCGTGACGAGTGCTACACTCGACGTCCTTTTTATGCACGTAGCATGTTCCAAGGGAGAAAAAACAATGCGCGAATACCTCAAGTTTTACATTAACGGCGAGTGGGTGGACCCCGTTGAGCCGAAGACCCTCGACGTGATCAACCCGGCGGACGAAAGCGTCTGCGCGCGCATCTCCCTGGGCTCAGAGGCAGATGTGGACAAGGCCGTGGCGGCTGCTAAAGCGGCTTTCGAAAGCTACGGTTATAGCTCCCGGGAAGAGCGCATCGCGCTGATGGAACGCGTGGTGGAGACCTACATCAAGCGCTATCAGGACATGGCGGATGCGATCCGCACGGAAATGGGTGCACCCAAGAGCCTCGCCGAGGCCGATCAGGCCTACAGTGGCCGCGGTCACCTGGAACAGGCGCTGGAAGTGCTCCGCAGCTACGAGTTCGAGGAAGACCTGGGCCCCCACCGCGTGATCAAGGAACCCATCGGGGTCTGCGGCATGATTACGCCCTGGAACTGGCCCGTGAACCAGATCGCCTGCAAGGTGGCCCCGGCGCTGGCGGTGGGTTGCACCGTGGTCCTCAAGCCCAGCGAAATCGCACCGCTCTCCGCCCAGGTATTTGCCGAGATCATGGACGAGGCGG
>CAXBBA010000297.1:0-3949 GCA_963973805.1 uncultured Halieaceae bacterium
CCTGCGCGCCCCGAGCGTACAGTACGCGCCGCCTGCGCGAGGCTGCGGAGCAACGGGGACACAAGGTCAAGGTGCTGAACACGCTCAAGTTTGCCATCGACCTGGAGGAAGGGAATCCCGACCTCTACTTTCGCCAGAAACACCTGAGCAGCTACGACGCCGTCCTGCCGCGCATCGGCACCTCCATCACCTACTACGGGACCGCCGTGGTTCGCCAGTTTCAGGAAATGGACGTGTTCTGTGCCAACACCGCGCACGGTATCGCCAACTCCCGCGACAAGCTGCGAAGCCTGCAGATTCTGAGCCGCCACCACATTGGCATTCCGCGAACGACCTTTGTGCGCGACAAGGCCGACGTGCTACCGGCCATTCACCGCGTCGGCGGCGCTCCGGTCATCATCAAACTCATCGAGGGCACCCAGGGTATCGGAGTCCTCCTCGCAGAGACCGTCAAACAGGCGGAATCCATTGTCGAGTTGCTCCAGAGCCAGAAACAGAACGTACTTATCCAGAAGTTCGTTGCCGAGAGCAAGGGCAAAGACGTGCGTGCCTTTGTGGTTGGGGACCGGGTGGTGGCCGCCATGCGACGCGTCGCCCAGGGCCAGGAGTTCCGCAGCAATGTGCACCGCGGCGGCATCGCCGAAGCGATCGAACTGGAAGAGAGATACGCTGAAACCGCGGTGCGCTGCGCTCAGATACTCGGCCTTCGCGTCGCGGGCGTGGACATGCTCGAGGGCAAGGACGGCCCCCAGGTAATGGAGGTCAACTCCTCGCCGGGCCTCGAGGGCATCGAAACCTGCACCGAGCTGGACGTCGCCGGTGCCGTCATCGACTACATCGCCGCCCAGGTGGACTTCCCGGAGATTGATCTGCGTCAGCGCCTGACCGTCAGCAAGGGCTATGGTGTCACGGAGATCTATGTACCGGAAGGCTCGCAGTTCGTCGGCATGGCGATCAGCGACACGGATCTACCGGAAAACGACATCAACATTCTCACTCTATACCGGGGCACCTCCATCATTCCCAATCCCAAGCATTCCCGCATCCTTGAGCCCGGCGACAAGCTGCTGTGCTTCGGCAAGCTGGAGAAGATGCGCGGCATGGTTCCGGCCAAGACCCGGCGCAAGCGCCGGCCCAAGGTGATGGACCTCGATATCGAAGTGGCGCAGGCAAGCGCGGACCCGGACGAGAGCAGCGATAGCTGAGAATAAAAACCATGAACGGCAGCCCCGACCCCCTCATCATCGATGGCACCGAGATTGGTCCGGGGTTCCACGACAAGCTTCGCATCCCCGTCGGCCAGACCTTCGCGCATGACGATCTGGCGATCCCCCTGCAGGTTATTCGTGGTCGCCAGGAAGGCCCCCGCCTGTTCGTTTGCGCCGCGATTCACGGCGACGAAATCAATGGCGTCGAAATCATCCGGCGCCTGCTGCAGGCGCCGGCGCTCAAGCGCCTGAAGGGCACGCTGATCGCCATACCCATCGTGAACATGTACGGCTTTATCCACCAGTCCCGCTACCTGCCGGACGGGCGGGACCTCAATAGATCCTTTCCCGGAACCGAGCGGGGATCCCTGGCGGGACGCCTCGCGTACACCTTTGTCGATGAGATCGTCAGCAAGTGTACCCACGGAATTGACCTGCACACCGGGGCTCGCCATCGCTCCAATTTCCCCCAGATTCGCGCCGACCTCGACGATGAACGAGTCATGGCGATGACCGAGGCTTTTGACGTCCCCCTGGCTCTGGACGCCAAGATTCGCGACGGCTCCCTGCGCGAGTGCGCCGGCGACCTGGGCATCCCCGTGATTCTCTACGAGGCGGGGGAAGCCCTGCGCTTCGACGAGATGCATATTCGCGCAGGAGTAAGGGGCATCCTGAACGTGATGCGCAGCATTGGCATGCTTCCCCGGAGTCGCCGCAAGCCCGTGGCGGATCGCCTGGTAGTGAGCGACAAGAGCACCTGGGTGCGAGCCTCCGAGAGCGGCATTCTGCGGTCCTTCGCCGCACTGGGTGACCGGGTTGAAAAGGGTGAACTAATCGCCATGATCACGGACCCCCTCGGCAGAACCGAAGAACCGGTATACGCACCAGTGAGCGGCATGGTCATCGGGCGCACCAATCTGCCCCTCGTATACGAGGGCAGCGCTACCTTTCACATCACCCAGTATGGGCGCCACGTATCCGTGGTTGAGAAGCAGGTGGAAGAATTCACAGAGGCTCATCAGCCGGGCCTCCCCGATACGGTTCGCGATGGGAATGACGAGCCCCCGATCATCTAGCGTGAGTGCGACATGGCATCGAGTAAAAGAAAAAACAGCGAGCGACTTCCAAAAGCAATCATTGGCTGGCGCGAATGGTGCGCACTGCCCGATCTGGAGCTTCCCGGCGTTCTGGCAAAGATCGATACGGGAGCGAAGACCTCATCCCTCCATGCCTTCGACATCAAAGCCAGCCCCGAGGGTGACGACTGGCTCGAGTTCAAGGTGCACCCCGTGCAAAGGCGTAAACGACCGGTGATCACGTGCACGGCGCAGTGTGTGGACTATCGTGCGGTGACCAGCTCCAACGGCAAGAGCGAGGATCGCCCGGTGATCCTCACCACAATCCAGATGGGGCTGCGCTCCTTCCGCACCGAGATTACGCTGACAAATCGCGATGAGATGGGGTTTCGCATGCTCATCGGCCGCCAGACTCTGAACCGCCATTTCATGGTGGACCCGTCCCTGTCCTACTGCTGCGGTCAACGCGATGAAACCCTCCTTTACGCGACCTGACCCGCCCGTACACATCGGCGGTCCCGCCGCTCTTCTTCTTGGCGGGAGCACAAGCCATTGACTAGACTGGTGTTTGAACCTGACGGTTACCGGGACAACGAAAGTTGATAGCTCTCAAGCCTTTGCGCTCCTGCAGCCCCCTCATGATCTGGCTGATACTCGTCTTCGCAGCAGAAACCGAGAGTGCCGCGCCCCTGCACCGGATTCTGGTGATTTTCTCCTACCAACCCACCTTTCCCACTTCCCCCGGAATCATGGATAGCCTGCTAAGCACGCTCACCGAAGACGAGTTCGTCGTTGATGTGGAATACATGGACAGCAAGCGTTTTCGGGATGCGCGCAGCGCGACGCTGTTTCGCGACGGCCTCGCGCACAAGCTGCAGAATCTGCCCCCCTACGACGTGGTTATCACCATCGATGACAACGCCCTCACCTTCATGCGCTCCCAGGGCGAGGAACTTCTTCCGGACACTCCCGTGGTCTTTTTTGGCGTCAACGACCTTCCGAAGGCCCAGGCCCTCAATGGCCATCCGCTCTACACGGGGCTGGTGGAGTACACGCCGATTCGCGAAACGATCTCACTGGTCCGCAAGCTGACTCCGGAGCGGTCCCGCGTGCGCCTGATCAGCGACGCCACCCCCAGCGGCCAGGCGGACCTTGCCAAAACCCTGAAATTGCAGTCTGCGTTTCCCGACCTGGAGTTCGTGGTTCACTCCCTGGCGGGAGTCACCTGGTCCGAGTTTCTCCAGGGTCTGGAGCGCCTCGGCAAACGCGACAGTATTCTTTTGCTTTCTGCCTATGGCATCAGCGATGAGCACCCAGACACCTTCAAGGAAAGCGTGGGACTGATTCGGAGTAGTGCTTCCGTACCGATCTTTCACCTCTGGGAGCACGGTTTCGGTGATGGGGTTACCGGCGGCATCATCTACGACAGCCGCGAGCACGCCTCCGTCGCAGCCCACATCGCCCGCCGCATCATTGCGGGCGAGACCGCCGGGAGCATACCCATAGCCACCAGGGGCCCGACCCACCCCTTGTTCGATTATCGCGAGCTGCAAAGATTCGCCATCGACGAAGGGCAGGTTCCGGACGATTCCACGTTTATCAACCGGCCTGACACGATAGTGGACATGGCATTGGCTCTGCATCCGGTGGAGCAGATTCTGCTGG